>NZ_JBSQIC010000043.1:0-28871 GCF_055108615.1 Tangfeifania sp.
AGGTACCCCACAGCCAATAAGCATTACACAATCACAGTAGTGCCCGATGCAAAACGAAAAAGGGAAAACCATCAGGATAAAAAAATGCAGTGTTCCCTCAGTAGGGGCAAAACAAATTTATGAAGCCCTGGGGTATAAAACCGTACCATACTATATGAAAAAATCTGTGTTACCCGAAATATGAATATTTTAAACCCATACTACTGGAATACAGAATTTTATGATAGTAAGATAACAAGTTGGGTTATCCTTCGGAATGGTAAACTTCAAAGCTCTTACCTGCGATGTAGCCGCTCGTAAATGCTCAACAACTACCTTTTCTTTATCTAATAAAATCGTTCCGCTTTTCATTGAAATATTTCAGGAAAACAACTCGTTAATGTCGTTTTTATTCAGTTTTTTAAGGATGTTTTCGTCGGTTTGAATAATGTCGCCGGCGATTTTTTTCTTTTTGTTTTGAAGTGCAATGATTTTTTCTTCCACAGTATTTTTGCAGATCATGCGATAGGCAAACACTTTTTTGTCCTGCCCGATTCGGTGACAACGGTCGATGGCCTGGTTTTCAACCGCTGGATTCCACCACGGGTCAACAATGTAAACATAATCGGCAGCGGTTAAATTCAACCCTGTACCACCGGCTTTTAAACTAATGAGGAACACCCGCAGGTTTTCATTCTCCTGGAAATTATTTACCGACTGTTCGCGTTGTTTGCTACTGCTTTGCCCGTCGAGATATTCATATTCAATGTTGAGTTTGGCCAGTTCGTCCTGAATTAACCCCAGCATTTTTACAAACTGCGAAAAAATCAGGATTTTATGTTTACCCGTTTTGTCGGTAATGTGCCGTATGATTTCCTTAATTTTTACCGACTGGTTTTCTGTTACTTCATCAGAATTCAAAAGCGCCGGCGAGTCGCAAATCTGGCGCAGGCGGGTTAACGCTTCCAAAACCATCATTTTCGATTTCCCAATCCCCTCTTCTTCAATTTTATTGAGCAGCCGGTTTCGGTATTCGTTGCGGTAGGCATCGTAAACGCGGCGTTGTCCGCTTTCCATTTCGCAATACAATATATTTTCGGTTTTGTCGGGCAGCTCTCCCGCTACTTTTTCTTTAGTCCGGCGCAAAACAAAAGGATTGATTATTTTGTTCAGTTCGTCCGCAATAACCTCATTTTCATCTTTATCGATCGGCACTGAATAGTTCTCCCTGAATTTTTGCGCACCCCCAAAAAAGCCGCGATTGGCATAACTCATTTGTGCAAACAAATCGAAAGTGCTGTTTTCGATAGGCGTTCCGGTAAGCGCAATTTTATTGTGGGCATTTATCAGGCAAGCTGCTTTATACCGGTGCGAAACCGGATTTTTAATGGCCTGCGATTCGTCGAGCACCGCATAATTGAAAGGGAATTTGCCAAGAATTTCAATGTCGCGGAGCAAAATTCCGTAGGTGGTAAAAATCAGGTCGTAGTTTTTAAATTCGTCAGTATTCTTTTCCCGATCGGGACCATAGTAATAGAAAGCCTTTAATTTCGGAGCAAATTTTTTCAGTTCATTCTCCCAGTTAAAAAGCAAGGAAGTTGGCACCACAATCAGGTTGACACCCCTGTTTTTATTTTTTTGTTGTTGCAAAAATGCCAGCACCTGCAGAGTTTTTCCCAGGCCCATGTCGTCGGCCAGGATACCGCCCCACTGCATTTCGTCCAAAAAATTGAGCCAGTTGAGCCCCTCTTTCTGGTAGTGCCGCAAACCGGCTTTTATTTGTTTGGGAACTTCGGTTTCGCTAATGTTGGTGAAGTTTTTCAAGCGTTGTCTTTTTTCGGCAATCTCCTGCAAAATGCCGGCATCGTCAATATTGTCAAAAAGTTCGTCAACCACTGAAAACCGCAGTTTTGAAATCTCCAGTTTGTCTTTATTAATTTCGCCGTTTCGGAAATATTTTTCGAGTTTATGCAACCATTCCGACGGTAAAATGCCCACAGAGCCGTCGTTTAGCTGAATGTACCGCTGTTTGTTAATTACGGCTTTTTGGATGTCGCTCAGTGTAACCCGGTTATCGCCAAAACGCACAGCAATATTCACTTCAAACCAGTCCTGCCCCGAAGTTACCGATGTGTTGATTTTTCCCTTGAAAGGTGAATATTTGAAGTTTTTCAAATCTTTCAAACCAAATACTTCAACATTAGCCGTTTGCAGTTGGTCGAAAAACTTATAAAACCACATATCTTTTGTGAAATCGCTGTAGTGCAGGTAAAATAATTTCCTGCTTTTCTGGCTTTCAAAATCGGGGTGCAATTCGGCAAGCGAATTTAGAAAATCGTTTTCCAGTTCAAAATTCCGCTTGTATTCCGTTATTTCATCGCCATTTTTTTGAAGGATGTTTCCCGTGGTGCTTAAAACTGCCGAAACATCGTGGTCGTATTCCACGCTCGGGGTAAAAACAACGTATTCATTCTGCTCCGAAAGAAAAAGCTGTTTTTTATGAAAGTCGAGTTCTACCGCCCCGCTTTTAAAGGTGCCTTTTTTAAACTGCACTTCAAAATTTTTTGAAACGGGTTCTATTACATTTTTAAAGAATTCGTCTTTGTGGGTAGCAACCATTTTAACTTGTTCGGGAAATTCAGCAATCATTTGCGCCACCTTTTCATTTTTGGCAAAATGGTAGGTTTTTCCGGTTACAAAAATAAAATTGCCTGCTGCTTCCGACCGCTGTTTTTTTCTGTTTCGCAGCTCATCTCCAATTCTGATTTTCAGGGATAACGTTAAAAACTCCTTCTTTTTGGAAACCTCAAAAACAGCATCAGCCGGCTCGGGAGAAAGTGTAATTTCAATCAAATCTTTTTTCCTGATTTTGTATGCATTATCTGCCAATCCATACACAAATTTTTCAGTGCGCAAATATTCAAATGCCTTTTTCATTAGCCGAAAATCGTTGCCTTCGCTATTGTCAATTTCGTCGATCAGCCGCAAAAGTTTTTCTGCATTTTCGCTTTTGCTGATGATAAACCGCTCATCCATTCCCTCATCGTATTCTTTAATGTATGTGGCCAGTGCGGATGGATCGTTTTTGCGGGTTTTGCCCACAATGGGAACTATTTCGTACCGTTCATTCAGGTCATCTTCATAAAAATCGTTGTAACCGCCTTCGTAACTGCTGTAAAACCGGTATCCTTTTTTAAGCACAAAACCCAATTCACGTTGCTCTGCTTTTTCGGGAAGTTCGTTAAAGAACAGTTCATTGTCATTCAGCTTTTTCAGCAAGTCCGTAATATAATGATCGTCATTTTGGGTTACCGGAATTAATCCTACTCCTTTTTTTGAAGGGTAAAACATCAATCCGTTCTGTTCTGTAAAAATGTAGGTAAAGTATTCGTTGAAATTGGTATTTTCGGGCAGTCCGAACCTGGTTAGTTTTTCCTTTTGTGCTGCCAGTACCCTGCCGCTAAACACTTCTTCGAGCAAATTGGGCATTGGCGAATTGGCAATCAGTGTCAGGCAAAGCGCTTCGTCCGCCGTTAATTTTGTCGATTTTACTGCCTGCGGCGAGGTCACATAAACCTTTCCATCTTCATCCAGGTAAAACTTAACGTTGGCATCAGCCCTGTTGGCAATAAAAGTCACTGAATCATGTGTAATCTCAACTGAATTGTAACTAATATAACTACCCTGGTACATCAGTTGTGCAAAAACGCGCGCAGAAGTATTTCTTTTAACAAAGTCTAAATCAACATGCTGATAACCGGGAATTTCAAATCCCAGGTTTTTCCTGTTTTCATTATTAGCAGGCAATGTAACCGTCGATTGTTTTTGATATTGCAAAGCTGATTGCTCACCGAGATTGTCCGACACAAAATGCAATGCCGCAACCGCATGTTTGCATATACTTCCCCAGTCGAAAGGACAGGTGCAACTGGTTTGAATGTTTTTTGAATTCACCCCTTTTACCAAAACCTGGTATTTTTTCGAACCTAAAACTGTAAACTTCCAACTGTCGTTTTTTTCAGTGTATTCATCAAAAAACACCTTATCGTTTTCATATAATTTCCTGCCACGGCCAGCCACAGCGGCGGAAGTGTAGAAATTAATGTGCCTTTTTATGTGCTCTTTTAAGTAGTAGTTGTCGGTGCTCATTAAATGCTGTTTAAAATCGGAACTCAAAATTCGGAAAATGAAGATTCAATAATACGGTTTTCAAATTTTCATGCAAATAAAAACAGAACGAATTTATCCGGTTTTTATTCACCTTTATTTTGATCTCAGACAAGCATTTTTTGATAAAACAACTCATCTTTCCAGCCTGCCGGGGTTTTCAGCCAGCTTGTTTTTGTCCCGGTTTTTACAAATCCTGTTTTTTCAAACAGTGTAATTGATTGGTGATTGTCTTCGGAAATATTGGCGTAAAGTTGTTTGAGGCCGAGCACATTTAGAGAGTAATCAAAAAGTGCGCTCAATGCGTCGGTCGCATAGCCCTGATTCCGGTCTGCGGTTTTATGAATTAAAATGCCCACACCGGCGCGTTGATGATACGGCTCAAAATCAAACAAATCAACTGCCCCCACCGGCCGGTTTTCTTCATTCTGAATAATCAGCCGGAGCTGCTTGGTTTCATAAATATCTTTATGGGAATTTTTGATGTATTCGGCCAGGATGTACCGCGAAAACGGCGTTTTGGTGTTGCTCATCTCCCAGATTTTCCTATCGTTTTCCCACTGGTAAAGCAAGTCTATGTCTTCCGGTTCCAGCGGACGGAGGGTTATATTTCCGTATTGCAAAGAGTCTTTCATTCAATCATTTAATAATGAAAACGACATTGAATAATAGTTAAAGTATCATTTTCAATTTTGTACACCAAACGGTGGGATTGGTCAATTCGACGCGACCAATAGGACGATAACTCATTTTTCAAAGGCTCCGGTTTTCCAATCCCTGAGAAAGGAGTCCGCTCACAACTTTTGATGAGCATGTTTATTCTTTTCAGCACCTTTTTATCCGTCTTTTGCCAAAACAGGTAATCTTCCCAGGCCGATTCATGCCAAAGTTTTTTCATCTGCTATTTCAAAAGTTCCTTCTCAGATACTTTTCCTTTTTCAACATCATCTACAGCATCGAGCAACCGTTCACGGTTGTTTTTAGTGCTTAGTAAATACTGTGTTTCCTGAAGTGAGTTGAAATCATCCAGCGACATCATCACGACACTTTTACCTTTTGAACGATGAACGACAAGAATATCACTATCTTCGCAAACCATGTCGAGATTAGTTTTTAAATTCTGTCTTAATTCTGAATAATTAACCGTTTTCATATTGATCTGTATTTTGTACAAAAATACGTACTTTTATTATAAAAAACAATAGCTACTTATCCAGCTTCTTCCATCCCTTCCACACGATTTCCGCATCGGTGAACACGTTGTAATCGCGGGCATACAAGATGTTTAACTGTTGAATTTTAGCCGTTTCAGCAGGAGGTGTTTTAAACATGTCGGCCAGAGAAAGGATTCCCGGTTTCAAAGCAGGAAGTTTTTCGGGAGTCGCGGAATCCGGGATGTATGCCACCCACGTTTTTTTACCGGTTAAAACTTGAAAAGCATTTTTTAAGAACCGGCCTTTTCTGCTGAAAAACCAAACCAAAAGCGGACTGAAAACCAGCAGCAGGCAAGCAATTGTGATATCAAACATCCTTTTTTTGCGGCGGTTGGCCGGTTTCGAAATGGTATTGATATGCACCACATACAAATCGCCGGCGGTGTTAATGGAATTACTGCCGATGATACTGACACTCTCGGGCGGGGCAATTTTAAAATCGATGTCGAGCGAAGTGAGCTCGAGCATGTACCGGATGATTTCACCCGAGCTGATGCTGCCCGAACAAAAAATAATTTCGTCGAGGCGATTGATACGTACAATTTCATTCAACTGATTGACTGAGCCGATATAATTTTCGCTGAAATCGGAATCATCGAGTGCAATAAAACCGGCAAAATCCGATTTAATTTGTGTTTGCTGTAGCAATTCTTTCACCCGCCCGGCCTCTTTGGGATGACCGGCAATGGCTATTTTTTTTGTCTTTTTTATGTCAATTCCAAACGACCTGATTTTCAGCCAGTGGAAAATTAGCCGGTATAAAATCAGAACAACTACAGCCCAGGCAGTACCAAGCAAAATAAGTGCGCGCGAAAACCGAAAACGTTCATCAACCAGCGAATAAACCAGTAAAATGGCAATTGCTCCCCATAAAACTCCGCGGCCAACATTGAATAAATTGACGGGTTTTTTGTATCCCCCGGAAACAAAAATGGCAAGCAGCCAAATGAGAATATAAACCGGCACCACAATTTGCATAAATTCAGGTGGATAATAACCCAGTTCAAATTTATAATTTTCCCACAAAGGAGTGAGAATGAGATAGCCGGCGAAAATAAAAAGTCCGTCGAGCAACGGAACCGAAATACGACTGAATACCCGTTTTACCACCGAAAGAAACGCCCGGAAGTAAATAGCAAGGTGTATTAAAAATGAAAAAATGCTTGCCCGCCCACCCGAAAAATGTTTCTGCGCAAAAATTACCATCGCTTTATAAAACACTTTCACATAATTCAGCGATCCTTTTTTGGTACTTTCTCCCTTGTAGTGAATAATCGTGGTATCGGGGAAATAGTAGTTTTTGTAGCCGCCCTGGGTTATCCGGTAAGAAAGGTCGATGTCTTCGCCATACATAAAAAATGTTTCGTCAAGCAGCCCCACTTTTTCGAGCGCTTCTTCACGCAGCAACATGAAAGCGCCGGCCAGCACATCCACTTCATGGATTTCATTCTCATCGAGGTAAGAAAGATGGTATTTTCCGAATTTCTTCGATTTCGGGAAAAGTTTCGACAAAGCAAAAATTTTGCTAAAAGCCACCCAGGGAGTGGGTAATCCGCGTTTCGACTCGGGCAGAAAATTGCCTTTTCCGTCAATCATTTTTACACCCAGACCGCCTGCCTCAGGGTGTTCATCCATAAATGAGATTATTTTGCTGAACGTATCTTCTTCCACCACCGTGTCGGGGTTCAGCAGTAAAATGTATTTTCCGTTTGCCTGCCGGATGGCCTGGTTGTTGGCTTTTGAAAATCCCACATTCTGCTTGTTTTCAATCAACCGGATAGTGGGAAATTTCTCGCGTACGAGTTGCGTGGAACCATCGACCGAATTGTTGTCGACCACAAAAATTTCGACATCGATATTTTTTGAAGCTTTTTGCACCGAATGCAGGCACTGCTCCAGAAAATGTTTTACGTTGTAGTTGACAATTATTATCGAAAGTTCCATTTAATCAGTTAGGCATTAAAAATTCAAATGTAACATTTCCATTGGATAACGTAAAACCTCTTAGGTTTTCTGATTTTTGAGATGCACTATTTTCCCACCGAACTTTCGTAAAGCACGCGATTGGTCAGCGAACGCCCGAGTGTAATTTCATCGGTATATTCCAAATCGTCGCCCACGGCCACTCCCCTCGCCAGGGTGGTTACTTTCACCGGCTTGTCCTTCAGTTTGCGAAAAATGTAAAAATTGGTAGTATCGCCCTCCATGGTGGTGGGAAGCGCCAGTATTATTTCCACAATATCCTCATTTTTCGAACGCTCAATCAGTGAACCGATTTCCAGTTCATTGGGGCCGATTCCGTCCATTGGCGAAATTATTCCCCCCAACACATGATATAATCCGTTATACTGGTGCGTGTTTTCAAAAAGCATTACATCACGTATATTTTCCACTACACAAATCACCGAATTGTTACGCGACGGGTTGGAGCAAATCTGACAGACATCGCTGTCGGAAATATTGTGGCAAATTTTGCAATGCTTGATTTCGCTGCGCAACTGAATCAGGCTTTCGCCAAACGCTGTCACCTCTTCTTTATCGCGACGAAGCAGGTGCAGCACCAACCGAAGGGCACTTTTTCGACCGATTCCCGGAAGTTTGGCAAATTCATTAACGGCATTTTCCAACAGCCGTGACGGATATTTTTCTATGTTCATCGATGTTAATGATTTATTATTCTGTTTCTTTTTTAAAATCGCCTGGATTTACAACCGTCGAGGTTACCTGGAGACGATAATGTATGATCTGAGCAATTTTATCTTCTTCAACTGCAAGCAAATTTATCCCTGTAATATCTTCGATGATGTTCCTGCTATATTTTTCTGTGTTTTTACTCATCATCTTTAAATTCAAGGTTTCCTAAAAATTCTGTTCCGTCGTCTGAAAACATTATTTCTTTGTTCTTTATACGTTCGGTAATCTGCTTTGTCAGGAATTATCAGTCCCCGGCTTTCCAACAGTTCTATCTGTTTTTCAAATCGTAAAGGTGGTTTCGTGTACTTCATAGAAAGTGTATAAAAACAGAAAACCCGCTCGGGTGCGCTTCGCAATGAGAGGCGTGGCAGGTATTGTTGAGAACAACAATAACGGTATTTCGTATTATTAAACAAGTTTTTTAACATTTAATATTTTCCATTAACAATTTAAAAATCATATTTTCCACTCCGCCAATTCCTCCACCCCCGCCTTTTTGTAATCTTCCCGCGAAATAATGCCGGGCAGTTCCGGGTCAACAATTAATGCCTCATCGTATGTGAGTTCATGTAGTTCATTGGCTATAATAAATCTTTAATTTTCATCCTCCGTCTGTTCCTGATATGAGACCAGTTCAGATATGTCAAATTTAATATTTAATGCCCTTTGCATTTTTGCGAGGGTAAGCATATTGATCAACTTGTCTCCGCGCATTAATTGTGTGATATAAGATGCAGATGTGCCCACCTTTTTTGCTAACTCTTTACGAGACCAGTTCTTTTTTTCACGTTTCCGCTCAACAATATCCAAAAAACGAAACATGATAAGTTTTGCTTCATTATCCAGTTTGTCTTTCTCTGTAAGGTTGTCGAAAAGTTCGTTAAAGGCATTTAATATTTTGTCGTCTTTAGCGGATTTCATAATCGTAGCCTCCTACTTTATTGATAAGGTTTATTTCTTTGGATTTATTCTTTTTGTTCTTTTTACCCGGATGTAGCTCCGATGCTATCACTACTGTTTAGAATCAATAGCTATTTGCCGTTTACCATCATCAGAACTTCGTATTATTTTAGCTTGTCTTTTCACACCAAAATTAAGCTATAGGTTAATTACTGCAAGTTTTCAACACTTTTTTGTTGATTTATTAACAATTCTTATCATTTGCTGCTAACTATTTTCTTTAATTTCCCACTCTGCCAACTCCTCAATTCCTGCCTTTTCGTAATCTTCGCGCGATATAATGCCGGGCAGTTCCGGGTCAACTATCAGGTTAACTGGGATTTCAATTTTTAATATATAGCAGTTATTTACAACTTCTGCAAGCAGTTTCTCCTGGTTGGTTATGAATTCTTTGCTCATTGAAAAAGGCTTGTGCTGATTGTAAAGTCTCGAATTTACAAAATATAAAACTTAAAAATAAGTAAATGATTATTCCTCATGCAAAAATATTGATAAATTAGCTGTCTAAAAGTATTTCTAAATCAATAAAAATTTTAATTATGTCTCAAAAATCCAAAAAATCTTTCTCCCGCCGCAATTTTATAGGAACAACAGCCGCAGCTTTTGCAGGAATCAGCGTTATTCCGAGCCATGCCGTTGCCGGCCTGGGGCACACGCCACCAAGTGATAAACTGAATATTGCCGGCATTGGAATTGGCGGAAAAGGAAGTGTAAATCTCCGCAACATGCCCGGCCAAAACATGGTTGCTATGTGCGATGTGGACTGGGATTATGCAAATCCTGTTTTTGAAGAATATCCAAAAGCCAAAAAATGGAAAGATTACCGCAAAATGCTGGAGGAACAAAAAGACATTGAAGCAGTGGTAATTGCTACTCCAGATCACACACATGCTGTTTCGGCAGCCGCTGCAATGGAATTAGGAAAGAATGTTTACCTGCAAAAACCGCTAACTCATTCCGTATGGGAATCGAGGTATTTAACTGAACTGGCCCAAAAAACCGGAGTGGTTACACAAATGGGCAACGAAGGCCACTCCAACGATACGGTTTACGAAGTGGCCGAAGTGGTGCAAAGCGGCTGCCTCGGCGAAGTAAAAGAGGCGCATGTTTGGACCAACCGGCCCATCTGGCGGCAGGGAATGCCGGCTCCCACTGAAGAAGTGAAAGTTCCGGACACACTTGACTGGGAACTTTTTATAGGTCCGGCCAAAATGCGTGCATACAATCCTGAATACCACCCGTGGATTTGGCGGGGCTGGTGGGATTTCGGTACCGGTGCCCTGGGCGATATGGGTTGCCATTTGTTAGATGTGCCAAATTATGCCCTTCAACTTGGTGCCCCCACAGCTTTCCAGTCCAGTTCTTCGCTGGTGAATACCGAAAGCGCACCCGTTTCGGCACAGGTAACCTACAAATTCCCGGCACGTAAAAACCTGCCTTATTGTGCATTGCCCGAGTTAAATTTAACATGGTACGACGGCGGGCTGATGCCGCCTCGTCCTTTCCACTTACCGGTGGATGCGCCCATGAACCCGGGCGGCGGATTTATGCTGGTGGGAGAAAAAGCCATTTTAATTGCCGAAAGTTACGGTGCCAAATGGAAAGTTTACAAAGATGGTGAAGAAATAGTTCCGGAAACAAGAGTGAAACTGGAGCGTATTCCGGATGCCGAAGAAGGCGGCGGCCGCCATGAAATGCACTTTGTAAACTGCTGTAAAAACGGTGGTAAACCTGCATCCCGTTTCGAATATGCCGGGCCGTTTAACGAGATGGTAGTAATGGGCAACCTGGCAGTGCGAATGCAGTCGCTGCAAAAAACATTGCTCTGGGATAGCGAAAATATGAAGGTGACTAATATTTCGCCCGACGAAAGGCTGAGTACTACTAAACTTACTCCTTTTTCATCGGATGTTGTTACACTCGACGTGGAAAGACAATCAAAGGAAACGGTAAGGTGGAATGCACAGGAAAAATGCGAGGAGTGGATAAAACATACTTATAAAAACGGCTGGAAACTCGCCTAAAAAAATAAGAGGGTGTTCAAAAAAATTTGGACACCCTCTTTATCCTTTTAAAACTTTCTTTTTTAATCTTCCGAAACCGACTGTGCATCGACCACGGCAATGGCTACCATGTTAATAATTTCACGTACCGAGCTGTCGCGTTGTAAAATGTGCACCGGTTTTTTCATCCCCATCAGCACAGGACCAATGGCTTCTGCCATTCCGAGCGATTGCATCACTTTGTAGGTAATATTTCCGGAACTGAGGTTGGGGAAAATCAGTGTATTGGCATCTTCATCGCCCAGTTTGTTAAACGGGAAACGCTTATACCGCAGTTTGCCGTTTAATGCATAATTGGCCTGCATTTCACCGTCCACTTTCAGATCGGGATATTTTTCGTGCAACATTTCCACCGCTTTTTTCACCATAACCGGGCTGCCCTGTCCTTTAAAAGCCCCAAAATTGGAATAAGAAAGCAGGGCAATTTTGGGTTCAATATTAAAGCGTTTCACTTCATTGGCCGTTAAAATAGTAGTATCGAAAAGGGTTTGCGGCGACGGATTCATAGTTACCGTGGTGTCGGCCAAAAAAATCGGGCCGTATTTGGTTATCATAATATACATTCCCGCGATGTGATTAAATTCTTCTTTCACACCGATCACCTGAAGTGTTGGCCGGATGGTATCGGCATATTTTCTTGAAAACCCCGAAATGAAAGCATCAGCTTCGCCCGTTTCAACCATTAATGCCCCGAAGTAATCACGGTTGTAAGTTTTTTCCAACGCCTCATCGTAGGTCATCCCCTTACGTTTCCTTTTATCGTAAAGGATTTTAGCAAGTTTGTGCCGCTTATCTTCTGAAACAGATTTGTAGGTATCGATAATTGGCACGTGCCCCAAATCGAGCTGATTCTCTTTTATAACTGCTTTTATTTTGTTCTCGTCGCCCAGTAGAATTGGGTGTGCAATTCCCTCATTTACAACAGACTGCACAGCTTTCAGCACTTTGAAGTTATTCCCTTCGGCAAATACCACTCGTTGGGGATTCTGTTTTGCTTTGTTGCGTATGCCCATTATGAGTTTGTTACTGATCCCCAAACGACTTGTAAGTTCCTGTTTATAAGCTGTCCAGTTTTTTATGGGTTTGCGTGCCACGCCTGTTTGCATGGCGGCTTTGGCCACTGCCGTTGATACCGTTGTAATTAATCGCGGATCGAGTGGTTTGGGGATGATATAATCTTTGCCAAAAACAATATTCTGCTTATTGTAGGCGCGGGCAACCATTTCCGGAACATGCTCCCTGGCAAGACCTGCCAGTGCTTTGGCTGCTGCAATTTTCATCTCTTCGTTAATGCCGGTAGCCCGCACATCGAGTGCTCCGCGGAAAATAAAAGGAAAGCCGAGCACATTATTCACCTGGTTGGGATAGTCGCTGCGCCCGGTAGCCATAATAATATCTTCGCGGGCAGCAATGGCATCTTCATAGGTAATTTCCGGATTGGGATTGGCCATGGCAAACACAATGGGGTCGGCGGCCATCGATTTCACCATTTTTTGGGTTACCAGCCCCCCTTTTGAAACTCCAAGGAAAACATCGGCACCAACCATGGCTTCTTCCAGTGTGTTTAGTTTTCTTTTGGTTACAAACTCCTGTTTGTATTTATTCAAATCGGTGCGCGATTCATTAATTACTCCCTTACTGTCGCACATCACCACATTTTCAGGTTTTACTCCCATGCTGACGTATAGCTTCGCGCATGAGATGGCAGCGGAACCTGCACCACTTACTACAACTTTAATATCTTCAATAGATTTTCCGTTTAGTTTTAAGGCATTTAGTAAGCCCGCGGCTGAAATAATGGCTGTCCCATGCTGATCGTCGTGAAAAACAGGAATATCCAGTGTTTTTTTAAGCGTTTCTTCAATTTCAAAACATTCAGGTGCCTTGATATCTTCGAGGTTAATTCCGCCAAATGTAGGCGAAATGGCTTTTACATGTTCAATGAATTTTTGCGGGTCTTTTTCATCAACTTCAATATCGAAAACATCCACATCGGCAAAAATTTTAAACAGTAAACCTTTCCCTTCCATCACCGGTTTTCCGGCTTCGGGGCCAATATCGCCCAACCCCAGGACTGCTGTTCCATTGGAAATAACGGCAACCAGGTTCCCTTTTGCAGTATATTTAAAGACATTGTCGCGGTCTTTCTCGATTTCGAGACAGGGTTGTGCCACACCGGGTGTATAGGCCAGCGATAAATCGTACTGGGTGTTGTGTGGTTTTGTCGGGACTACTTCAATTTTCCCCGGCCGGCCTTTCTGATGGTAATTTAGTGCATCAATCCGATTGATTTTTGACATAACAAGTATTTTTTGATTTAGCATAAAGGTAAAAAAAATTATAAAAGGAGGATATTCGTCAATTTTGGGAATAATTACTGAATTATTTTATCACTCCAAACACCAACATTATTTGCTTTTGCTGTATGCTGGCATTCAATAAAATGTTCAGTAAATTTAACGTTTGGTGGATATGTTGAAATTTGTGCCAATCCATTTAACAACAGTTCTTCGTTTAAAAATAAATCATCAACATAAACATAAGCCAGTAAGCGTTGATACATATCGTATAATTGAACATCGAATTCAATTTTTACCTGTTTACCCTCGATTGCATTTTTTGTAAACACTGTTGCTTCAGGTCCAAAAGGCTCAACTTCTTTTCTCGGATGCACAGTCTCAGGGGTATCAATCCCGATTAATCGAACTCTTTCATCTGTATCAAGAACAAAAGTATCGCCATCAATTACTCTTTTTACATTTACAAGATAGGATTGATTGGGTTGAAAACCAATTGTTGTATTTTCAGATAAATAACTACTTAATTTGAGGAGTTGAATATTAACTGCAAAATTTAAATTTGCCTCTCCCACACCTGCTGTTGTAATTCCAACAACTTCTCCTCTCATGTTCAAGAGTGGCCCACCACTACTTCCGTGGGTAATTTCAGTCGTTGTTTGAATTAAATTCTTATTGTCCCTGTAACCTGAAATTATTCCTTTTGAAAGTGTATGTTCAAGACCCCGTGGATTTCCAATGGCAAAAACATCTTCTCCTATTTCAGGATTTGAACGAGCAATAGGTATTGGAGTGAAATTAATCTTATTACTTGTTTCAACTTTGAAAATGATGTAATCCTCCTCACTATTTTGTGCCAGCATCTTTTGAACTTTTAATTCCTGACCATTTGCTGTTTTTATAATTTCCAAGCCCTTTGATGTCCCTTCAAAAACATGATAATTGCTAACAGCAATACCATCACGAGATACAAAAAATCCGGTTCCCTGGTAACCTTGTTCTCCATCTGAAGTAAAAACCAAGAAGACTGCTGACTGATATTTTTTGAATAGTTGATTTAACGGTAATTCAGTTGATTGTGTTTCACTTTTTCTTGGTTGTCTGTTTACAGGCTCATTATTTGAATAAGCTGTAGTATTCCTTCTTTCAGACTGGCTTTCTGCTCTACTTCTAATACCAGATTGAGAGCAGCCACGACAACTGGATAAATTAAAAAAAATAAAAAGAAAAATCAGTTCTAAAAAAAAAATCCATATTTGAGAGAATTTACTTCTCATTAGTATTTATTTTTCGAGTTTCCATTTAGAAGTTATTTGAATAGTAAAACGTCTGTTAAGTTGTTCATTTTCTTCTCTGGATAAACCAAAATAACCACTCCCGGCTAGAATAATTTCACAATTAGGAGCTAATTCTCTAAAGTTAATTTCCTTATCCTTCCAAAAATTAAAAAGAGCTAATGCTCTTCTATAGCTTAGTCGATAGCCAGCATCAGGGATAGTTATCCAATTATTATTAGTTCTTTGGGTATTACCTTCGATAATTAAAAAATAAAAAACATCTGGATTTTTCTTAATTAATGAATCTATTCTGTTATAAAGTAATTTTCCCGCTTTTCTTACTTGCTCTCTTTCATTCTCTGATATAGCATCGCTATAAATGTTATCATCATTATAATCAAAATTCAAATCGACTAACATTTTATACCGAAAATTTTCATGGTCAAACGAAAAATATGTTGAATCTAATGTTCCCAATGCTGTTTGTATATTCTCTATCTCCTTTTTTTCCTTTTCCAAAACAGTTATTTTGTCTCCAATCTTAACATTTTGAGAATGTAAATAACCAACTGTAACAACAAACAAAACAAGCATAACAAAAAATAAACTTGTCATTAAGTCAGAATACCCAATCCAAAAAAAATTTTTCTTTTTCATTTCTTTAATCCTATACGAGACAAAAATCCTTTTTTCTTAGGAGAACGTTCTGGATTTCCTGCTGATTTTCTGTTGCCATTTTTCCCCAATTTCTTTTCAATATCAACTAACTTTTGCAATAACTGCTGATCGGCTTTTGAAGAATTTAATTGCTCAATATTTTTATTTAATTGGTTCAAATTTTCGATAAGCCTTTTACTGTTTTCATAACTTGCTTGTTGTAATAAATGAGTATTTTCTTTAATTGGTGGGAGTTCTTGCAAATTATCTAAGTGTTCAAATTTGGGTACAGCATTACTATAAGAACTTCTAAATGCATCAAGATGCTCAGACGTAATTCTGTTTAATTTTTCTCCAATTTTTTCGTATATTTCTGTCAGTTTTGATTCATCCCTGTTAGCTTTTATATTTAAAAGTTGAATTCTATTATCAATCTCTTCTTCCAGTTTAGATGTAATTTCTTTAAAATGTGACTCTGCTTCATTTACCACTTTATCAGTTTCTAGTTTTGCTGCATTTACGGCATTAACAGCGTTTGTGCTAAGGCGCTCGATTTGTTCAAAGTGATTTGTCAAAAATTTAGTTAATTCATTAGATTCGGTAAGTGTTTCATATATCTTATCAGCAATTTGATCAACGTTATTGGAACGGGAAGCAAAATGTTTCAAATTTTCCGCAATTTTTTCCATTGATTCCAAGTACGATGTAAAACTTGCAAATGCCTCCATATTTCGTTCAAGTTGACCAAATACCTCAAGATTAAACCGAGATAACTTTGCAACATCCAACCTATCCACACTTCTGATGAGATTTTGTTGATCTTTTATGTTTTCCGAAGATTGTCTCACTGCAACATTCACCTGTGAAACAATTTCAGTTGCCTTTCTTGAAAAATCATTAAGACTTGTTTTTAATCCTGAAACTCCGGAATCTTCAGCTTCATAAAGCTCGGGCAATAATTCAGCTTCCAAATGTGTTAACTGTTCATTCTTTTTATTTAAAATATGTCCTTTGGCATGCTTATAACTGAAGGATGAAAGAATTGTAGTAAAGAATAATCCCAGCATACTGGCAACCATTGCAATTTTCACCCCGTCAATCAATGGATTTATCATTTGGGAAAACAATTTTGATTCTTCACCACTTATAGTTTCTGGCATATGTGGAATTGCCCAAAGGCCAAATATTATTCCCACCATAGTGGCTCCTAACCCAAGATAGAGAGGAGTTGGTAAAGAATTAGAAATTTCTTCATCTTTATTTTCAACTTCCCTTTCAACAATATCTTTTATTAGGCTGAAATTGACAACTGCTGCATAATTTCGAATCAAATATTGATTTAGGGCATTTTTAATTTTTAAAAGAATCTTATTATGATCACTACCTTGAATAATTGCAATTTTTTTAAACTTTCTACTGGAAAATTTTTGTTCCCATGTATCATCATCATATTCTGTTTTAAAATGGATTTTTGAAATTAAATGATTGTTATTCTTTAAATCCCTTTTTTCAATAAAGCCTGTTTTTACATTTAGCCGATCATTAAAAATGGATTTAAAAACACTTATTTTTCTGAGAGTCCGGAATGTAATAATTAATTGAATAATTATTATAAAAAACAATAAAATTACTTCAGCTAGCTGAAATCCATTTGTAATTTTGAATATGCCAAGGTTTATATTAATTTCATTTAATAAAAACATAATAATTATTAGCTTAATTTAAGTCTAACTTTTTCTTTTACAATCCATTTTCCTTCCTCCAATTTTACCTTGCCGGGTTTTATCAATGTGATATTTTGCGGATTTTTTATGTTAGAGTTTTCAAATTCACAAACTGGTTTAAGAAACAGGTCCATTTGGTTTAAAGCTCTTTTATCTCTATTGCCTGGTAAGTAAAAAAGATCACCTGTAGTTTCATCTTCTTTATATTCAATTTTGTACCATGTTGTTTCATTTTTGTTCTTCGAGCCCTTTTCTTTGGAAAAAGTTCCTTGTTCTGTCGGGACACTAAAAAAGACTGCTTTGGTAGTAGATTCTTTTGAATTATTAACTTCAAAATCAATCGTGCGTCCTTTATTATTATTTACAGAGTGCAAAGTATCATTCAATTTTTTTAGTTCTTGATCTTTTTTCCTTAATTGAGTTTTCATCTCTGAAATTATCTTTTGATTCTCTGCTTCTTTTAGATCTTCTTGGCTATTTTGAGTATTCATTTTCATTTTTCCCCTTTCTGGATAGGAAATTTCAGATCCAGTTCGATGGTGGGCTCGAAATTTTTTCTTTATAAAGAAAAAATAAAAAAAATAAGAAATTCCAACTGACGAGCTAAAAACTCCTGCCAGAAATACAGTCAAATATTCCCAAAATTCATTCCCAAAATTCATTTTAAAGTTTTTATAATTCAGATAATTTGTATGTAAGCTTATTTAAAACACCGACTAAAGGGTAGAAAAATAACGTTTCTTCTAATGGTAAATTCTCGTCGTTCTCTTCTTCTTTAGTTTTTACTTCAACTCCTTTTTCAAAAAACTGGATTAATTCATTCTCTCTCATTTCTCTAAAAATTTCGTAAGCTTCTCTCTTGATACCAAAAACATTATCTATCCTTGTGTTTTCAAAATAATTATCAAGTAATTCATAAAATTCAATTATTGATTTAACAAATGATTCTTTTTCACCATCATTAATTTGATTGTATCTCGGAACATCCTGAAGATTTTTTGAATCTACTACATTACTAACTGTTGGATTATTAACTCCACCAATCCAGAATTTAACAGGCGGTTGATTCAATATATTGTTTGTAAGTAATCCTCCTTTGCAAGTAATTTCTTTGGGAAAAGGAGCCTGCATTATTTCAATATTGGATTCTGTTTTATTAAAAACATGGTTAAAAATATTTTCAAATAAATTTGAAACATTTTCAAAATTTGAAGAATCCAGCAATGAAAGTGTTTTAGACCCCGTTCCACTAAACAAAATATTCTTAGGTGTTGTGGAATAATCTGCAAGCTTCATAAAACGAGCAACGTAAAAAGCTAAAGAAGAATAAAATAACAAAATACTCAGTTTTAAGCTCTGGTCATTTTTAATTAAATCTTCGTAATTAAATGATAATTGATCTTTAGCATTTAAAGAAAAAAGGAAACTACTGAAATCTGCTGAATCCCCACGCGCTTCAATAATATGTTCCAGAATTTTTAATTTATCGCTGTCATTATTTTCCAGAAATATTTTTGCTTGTTCACAAAATTTCTTTACGAACCCATTCCTTGAAGGACTTCCACCATACCCATCTCCAAAAATTGCATCACCAGCATATCTGAAAGAAGAAATAAATTCTGCCTGACCATGATCGAATATGGCTATATCAGAGCTTCCTCCTCCAACATCAATTGATACTGATAAACCTAAAACTCCCATCCTGTTGTGATAATAATAAAATGGAGCAATGCTTTCTGCTACTTTTTTGATTTGTTTTTCATTAGCAAATTTCCCAAATACTTTTTGGTAAAGTTGTTTCCATTTCTCCTCTAAAACATTTTGCTTATAGGTTGTCATACTAACCGGATGAAACCAGGTTATTTCAGTTCGGCTTAAATCTCCATTCTCAAGTAATACTTTAAAAAATATTAGCCAAAGTAAATATTCAATATACGCTTCTACCCTTTTTTGTTCTAAGGGGTCGTGATAATCGCTCCATTTCAATTTTGTATGAAGATTGAGATGTCTTTGTTTTAATTGCCGGTCGTATAATAAAAAATTATTTATATGCTTAAAGACTTCTACCGGTTTAGTAAAGTCTATATTAAAATTCTCTACTAGCGCTGTTCTTAAAGGAAATCCGTCATCATTTTGACCAAATGATAGTGGCATTAATTCCTGCTCAAATGTTTTTTCATTAATTATATAAAGTTGATCCGGATTTGAATGGAGATCAAGAAGTGATGCCCAATATGTTGATGGTGGAGAATTAGTTAATACATTTTCTTTTAATCCGGATTTTTTGTATTCAATATGTGTGTTGGTTGTACCAAAATCTATTGCAAATTTAAAGGAATCACCCCCCTGATGATATTTCTGAAGTTTTGGAATTATAAATGCTTCACCAAATGATTTGTGCAATACTTTTATTGAATCAAACTTTCCTTCAATGCTTTGATAAATGCTTTTTAAGGTACCGTCACCCGGACTACGCACCACTGAATCTGAAGATGTATAAGTTACTCCTTTTTCAAAAAATGAGATTGTCAAATCACCACTATTAAATTCTTGAGATTCAGAATGTAGTAATCCAACAGTAT
This sequence comes from Tangfeifania sp., assembly GCF_055108615.1. Classification (NCBI taxonomy): domain Bacteria; kingdom Pseudomonadati; phylum Bacteroidota; class Bacteroidia; order Marinilabiliales; family Prolixibacteraceae; genus Tangfeifania; species Tangfeifania sp. The sequence goes on from NZ_JBSQIC010000043.1 coordinate 19,615, forward strand.
ATTTTAAAGGAAAGCTTTCAACTCTCACGAAAGGTAGAATTGCTAAGTGTAGCTCAATATTTACCTGATCACTTTCATGATAAATCTTTTTGAAAGTTACATCACCTCCGGTCACAGGTATTTTTAAGCTGACTTCAACACCGCCGGTGCTTTGTTCATGAATGGTTAAAAGTTCTGGTATTTGCTGTACTTCAAAATATTGAAAAAAAGTTGAAGTCAATGGAAGTAAAAAGTTATTAGCCCCTGCTAATTCAAATTTATTTGAATCAACTTGGTAAGGCAGCTTCACAATTTTATCTTGTAAAAAATTACCTTTTGTTAACCAAGGATACCGATGCTCTTGAAAAGGTAAAACAGAATCATCTAATGCCTCATTATTGACTTTCAATTTTGGTGAATTAGCATCCCATTTCACCCCCGATGATGTATAAATATAGTTTTTATTAAATCGTTCATCTGGCAGAACTAATGGGGGGTACTCTTTTTCATACAAAGTTGATTGAATTAAAAAATCGCTTTCATTCTTGATTTTATCCTTCATGTCGGGTTCAGTCCCCAAAGGAATGTTAAGCACCTCACAGGTATCTCCAGGATTATTTTGAACTGCACATGGATTATAATGAGAATATGCATTTCCTGCAAGTTTATGAATATTATTTTGCATCCCTGGTGATAATTCTTTCCTGACAGAATTTAAATAGCTTGAGAATTCTTTAAAATATTTTGTAAATCCAGGATAAACAGATAACGAATAAATATATTCTATGAAAGAAGGTTCTCTTTGTGCTAAAGAATAATAATTTGAATCTAACATTACGTCAGCACCGCAATGAATTTCGGGACAATATTTTTGTGCATCTGGTGCTGCAAAAAATAATGTAGCCGGGGAAGTTCCTCCTAACAGTTCGCCTTGTTTGTTTAGAATAAAATAAAGTCTGTTAACTTTATCGTAATTATATATTTCTCCATCTTGTTCCCAAAAAACTGAAAGCGTTTTTGCCAGTTCAGTATGATTTTTATTAGTGGAATTTAATAAATTGGTTAGGCGTATTTCAGGTTCCCAGGAAATAATGTCAATCTTGTCTTTTAAACGATTAGAAATAAAAAAAATCTGACCAATATCCAAGGCATCAGAAACAAGTTTGTGCTGAGCCGTTTTCCCATCAATCCCGTTATCAGCAACCCATTTAAAAGCAGATTTAACCAAATCAATTTGAGCAAAAGGACTTGGAATAGAAGTAGCTATTTTTTTTCCGTCAGTATTTACTTTGCTAAAATCTGGTTTAATGGAGCGAAACCATCCGGTATCTTTGTTTCCTTCGTGTAAACGAAATACTTTTTTTTCCATTTTTATATGAGTTTCTGGTTAGCTAATATATTCTCAGTTGATTTTTGAAACAATTTTATGAATTGTGTCACATCATTTTCAGAATCAACTTTGTTGATCTGAATGCAATTTTCAATATCCAAAGCCTTAAAACTTTTACCATTTAGTAAATACCAATAACCTTTAGGTAATTTCCGCTGCTCATCAACAAATTCTAATGCATTATCTTTTGATATGTTTCTAAAAGGTGCAAATGCGGGTTTATTCGATGCCAATTCATTTATCCATTGATCGAAGTACTGATTAAAAGGAACAATTACTTTATTATAGAAATCATTACCGAAAAAGGTTTTGTTTACTTTTGACTTTTTCTGGGTCCATGCTGATGTTCCAAGGGCTTTATCTAAACCGAGAGATAAATAATTTGTAAAAAATTTATATTTGATCAAAGGTTTTCTTATAAGTGATTTGTTGCTGCTATTTAAATCACTAATTTTAATGGTGTTGGTTTCGTTTTCTATGCCAAATTCTTTAATCTCCGGAGGCGCAAAATTATTTGATTCATCAACCTGATAATTTTTGATATTATCGCAAAAATCAAAAATACTAAGAGCTCCTGCAAGTTCAAGAAAATGAGCTTTATTCTTTTGTAATCCTTTCCCTTCATTATTAGGATAAAAATCAGAATCTTGATTGCCAAGAAAATAAAGAGCATTTACAGTATTAGTCTGTTCAATAATAGTGCGGTTGTAATATTCAATTGCAATTTTTGATTTTTCAAGGAAGGTATCAGAATCAATTGCACTTTCTTCATCGTGGTTTACATTAAAATATGGAAGATAGGTAATGCCTCCAATAGGACTTTTTACAATGGATGCAATGCCAGGAATTGCAGTATTTATTGATCTTAAATTTTTTAATAGTAAAGGAAATCCTGCTGCGCCTGTCCCTCCAAATATTGAGTTAATAATAAAAACAGCATCTCCCGGATTAAATGCAGATCCAAAATCCTGAAAATCTTTTGATGAGGTAAATTGATTTAAAACGATTGAACCCATGTGTGGGTTCCCTTTAAAACCGACATCAAGGTTATCTTGAAGATTCTTCTCTGAGTAAAGCAATTTCAGAAATAACTTATCTCCACTGTCAAGGTTATTGAAGTCCAAATAATCTTCAAATTTGCTTTGATCCGTACCTGTTAATTGAAACTGAAAAAAACTTGGGTCAATTTTTTTTGATCCTGCAATATTGGGAAGTGATATAACTTCTTGTGCAAAAAAATCATCAGGCTGATGAATTTCATATCTGATTTCCTGATACAATTTTAAAATATCTTTTGTTCGATCTAAATCTCCATTGGCAATATCAGGATCAATGATAATTGGCACAACAGTGTCAAAACCATTGGGCAATTTGCAACCGGCAGCAAACAATAATGTAAGTGCTTTAAGTACTCTTGAGCCTGTTCCTCCGATCCCGAAAATAAACAATTTTGCCATGATTAATATTTTAGAAAGGTAAATGCCTTTGAATTTTACTTATGCGCTTAAAAAACAGACTTATTAGGAACGCCACAACTATACCCAATACTGCATTTATTATAGCATATCGTGTAATTATTGAAGAGGTAAAATCTGCTGTTGCGGGATCAGTGAGATAAACAGCCAAAAAGCTATTGGCAAACCCAATTGTTGAAGCTATTACAACAATCGTACTTACACCTAACCAGATTAACCAGTGCCAATATTTTCCATATGGATATCTCCATAAAAAATAAAAAAGTGTCATTAATCCAATTGGAATCAATATGAAAATTAATCCCATATTGGTATAGCCACCTTCATTAAACAATTTGGAAAAAATTGGTTTATATTGTGCAGAAAAAATCCCAAAAATTTCATTTTCGTATAATGCAGCGAAGGCATAGCTTAAAAAGCTCATATTAGTTAATTTTTTATGGAAACAATAAAACTGGCTGTATATTCTTTTTCTGAAATATCTGTGTAAGCTTCTTTAATCGCCTGGGTTAAATGTTTAAGTCCAAATGTAGTAGCTGTGTCAACTGGAGCATTAAGGTCATTCTCGGTTGTCGATTCTTCAATCCAGTCAGGAAAAGCATATTTTAAGTTCACCTGCAATTCACCGGTCGGATTTCCACTTGCTTTTACAGTGATTAAATGTGAAGGTTCAAAAGGTAAAGCCTTGAAAAGTAAAGGAGAAAGTTCTGTTCCAAGAGACAACTCAGTAATTTCATAATTTGGTGAGCTATTGTAATTGGTAGAGTCTAAAAAATAGGATCCGGTATAAGGGATACTATCAAAATCAACGGCAATTGAAAACTGAAATTCATTAGTATAGTTATCCAAACTGATATTTTTTATAGTATGTTTCTCTCTTTTATCTGGCATATATTGGCCTAAAGAATTATGGGCAACTACTTCGTAAGGTACATCAAAATCACTCGCAATGAAGAAGCGTGCCATATTTCTATATCCATCAAGTCCATGGAGGTACTCCTCTGAAAAGTATTCTGTGAGCAATTCTGAGTTGCCAAAAATCCAGATATAATAAGGTCGTTGTTGATTTAATTCAGGTATTTTTCCTCCTATTCCGGGAAAATAATCACCTTCAAAATTTGATGAAAATTGTACAAATAAAGTTTGCAAGTTTTCATTCATAAGTCGCTGAATAAATTTAGTCCTTAAGGTTTTCCCCTCATTAATTAATGCATTAAGTGGATCATCATGATTTCCAACATCATAAATCCCATCAGAAATCAAAATTGATATACTATCATGCCCGGCATTTGTCAAGGCCTCCACAAACATAGCATTTAGATTGCTATGTTTAATGTTTCCACAACGAAAACCATTTTTATTTAATCTACTTGTTAAATCATCGGCACTTTTCCCGATGGGAGTAATATGCAAATGTCTGCCATTTATGAAATTGAAATCGAATTCAGTATTGCCCCTAATTAAATCGGTTTTTTGAGCAAGCTCAGTAAGCACATTCACATATTCAGTATTTGAGCTAACAAATCCGAACATGCTTTCTGAGTTTTCAATAAAAAATGTGGCTTTTCTAACTTTCTCAGGGACTGGTGCTTCAACAGATTTTTCCTGATTATTTTCATTATCGTTTCGTTCCCTGCTATTACAACCGCACGGGAGTGTTAAAAAAGTAATTACTACTAAAATTAATAGGTATAGTTTTTTATTCATGGTTATTAAATCGATTGATTGCTAAAAAAAGAGGAATTATTTGATTAAGTTGGATTAATTCAAAATATTCATTCGAACCTGACCTTAGGTAAAAATGTGAAAATGTAACCGGAAAAAATTTAATTATGTGCTTAAAATGATTTTGTTGCATTTGATTTAGTTTTAATGGCAGATTTATTTTAACGATTTAAAAGTAAAAATTTATCACTAATAATTCAATGATTATCTACAATTTTTATTTAAAGTTCGTCTTTTACAAATGTCAAAATAGGGTTCTTTCTTTGCATGCATGTCCTACGTAATACCAAATAAACCTGAATTAGTAGTCATTCTCCATCGTTAATTCACATCAAGTTCAAGCGTCACCTGTGTTTCATACTCATAAAAAATAACATCAAAATTGAAATTAATAAATTCCAAAAATTTCGATGAGCACTTTTTCACGGTAATCAAAAATCTCTTTCAACTGTTTTTTTATGAAAACTGCATTGGCAATGGAGCCAAAAAATCCGAACGGCGGTTTGTACGAAACAATGTCGGACATCAGCACGCCACCTTCAACGGGTTCCAACTTATGCTCGTGGTGCCAGATTGAATAGGATCCGCTGCGCTGTTCATCCACAAACTATTCTTTCTCTTTTACATGCGTTATTTCAGTTACCCAATTCATTTTAATGCCCAAAACCGGGCTCACTTTGTAGGTAATAATCACGCCCGGATACATTTTTTCTGAAAGCATTTCAGAAGTGATATCAAACCCCATGTACTCCGGCGTTATTTTTTTCAGGTTGGCAGGCGCTGAAATAAAATCCCAAACCTCGTCGATGGTTGCCTGAACTTTTTGCGTTTTATGCAATTGATAGAATCCCATGATTAAAATTTTAATTCAGAACTTCGTTTTCAATTCCACATCTTCCGAAAAAAGCATTGCGGTTTCAATTAACGCTAAATGCGAATAGGCCTGCGGGAAATTGCCAAGTAACCGTTTGGAGTCAAAATCAATGTCTTCGCTAAAAATTCCCAAATGATTGCAGTACGAAAGCAGTTCGTCAAACAGTTTTCGGGCCTCGGTTTTTTCGCCGATTCTATGTAGCGCCTGAATCAGCCAAAAGGTGCAAATTGTAAAAGAAGAGGACGGCAACCCAAAATCGTCGCGGTTTTTATACCTGTACATCAATCCGTTCCGGCTAAGTTCCCGTTGCGTTGCTTTTACGGTACTAATGTATCTGGGATCGCTGGCATCGATAAAACCATAAGCTTCCATCAGCAGTGTGGAAGCATCGAAATCATTTGAACCGTAAGCCTGGGTAAACGATTGCAGCTCTTCATTCCAGCCTTTTTTTAAGATATCCTCTTTAATGGTTTCCCGCAGCCCCGACCATTTTTCAACATAGTGCTGGTCTTTAATGAGTTCAGCTACTTTAACTGCCCTGTCAACAGCTACCCAACACAGGAGTTTTGAAAAAATAAAATGACGGTGATCGTGCCTGATTTCCCAGATTCCGCGATCGGGCTTGCGCCAGTTTTTGCGAACTATACGCACAATGCTGCGCGTAATAGTCCAGAGTTCTTCGCTGTTTTGCAACGAAACCTCAAACAAACTGAACTGCTGGTAAATAACATCCATTAAAATGCCATAAATATCATGCTGCTTTTGTTTATAGGCAGCATTCCCAACACGCACAGGCGCACTGTTTTCATACCCTGAAAGATGGCTGAGAATACGTTCGCGCAGGTTTTTTTCCCTGTTAATTCCGTACATGATCTGAATTTTTTCGTCTTTATCCGATACCACATCTATAATAAAATTCAGAAAGCGTTCGGCGCTTTTCCAGTGGCCAATTTTGGTCATTATCTTAATCACCATCGAGGCATCGCGCAACCAGCAAAAACGGTAATCCCAGTTCCTGATCTCCCCAATGGTTTCGGGCAGCGAAGTTGTGGCAGCCGCGAGTACTGCACCTGTTTTATCATAACTTAACAGCTTTAAAATTAATGCGCTTCGTAAAATTTCCTTGTTATAGCTACTAAACCTGTGCGTGTCTTCCGACCAGTTTAACCAGTAAACTTTGGTGCGCTGCAGTTTAAGGTAAGCGCGTTCAACCGATTGTTTCAGCAACTTTTGATTGTAACTAATCAGGAAATAAACATCATTTTCAATTTCAATTTCATCGCCATTAACCACTTTTTCTTTATCCAGGCTGGTATAAAGGTATAACGAGTCGTATGCGCCGCTTTTGGTAAAACTTTTAATATATTTTTTACGCACCTCGGTAATGGTTTTCCGTTCGGCGTATTCCAGTTTCGGGTTATAGTTAACCCTGAAACGCGGTTTTCCTGATTTCACTTTAATGTACCTGATAACATCAGGCGGAGAATAAACCTGTTGCCGCCCGTTGTGATAATGATAGCGGGGCATAAAATCCAGCAGTTCAAAGCTGTCGGCCCCGTTCGAAAAGCTGGTAATCAGAATATTTGTTTTATCTAAGTATTTTTGAGAAATCCTATAGCTGTCGTCTGTGATAATTTCAAAGCTTCCACCAATCTCTTTGTCAAGCAGTTTGGCAAATACCGATGCCGAATCGAACACCGGCAGGCACAACCACTCCAGCGCACCGGTTTCCGAAATAAGGGCGGCACTTCTGCAATTACCAACAATACCGTAATTCAAATTGTCCATTTTAAAATGTTTTGCAATTTCTGTTTTGCAATTTGGTTTATTTTCCGTATAATAATGTGCAAACAAAAATAGAAAAACTATGAATCGATTTCTAATAATTTCAAACCGATTACCCGTACAAATTAAGATTTCGGATGAAGAAATTAAGTTAACACAAAGTGTTGGAGGACTTGCAACCGGAATGATGTCGGTTAGCCAATCGTTTAACAATCTGTGGATTGGCTGGTCGGGAGTTGACCGTGATCAACTTAACGAAAAGCAAGGCAAAAAGGTAAACCAGTTACTTAAAAAGGAAAATTGTGTTGATGTAAATTTAACAGAAGAAGATGTTGAACTTTACTACGAAGGCTTCAGCAACAAAACCATCTGGCCATTATTTCACTATTTCAACCAGTTTGTTGAGTACGAAGAGGAACAATGGCAGGCTTACAAAAAAGTGAACCAGAAATTTGCTGATGTTATTGCTGAAAACATGAAGGATGTGGATAAAATCTGGATTCACGATTACCACCTTCTCCTGCTGCCACAAATGATTAAGGAACGTTTCCCCGATGTAACAATCGGCTTTTTCCTGCACATTCCTTTCCCTTCCTACGAACTTTTCAGAATACTGCCGTGGAGAATGGAAATCATTAAAGGGATGTTGGGGGCCGATTTACTCGGGTTCCACACTTTTGATTACGAAAGGCACTTTATGAGTTCGGTTCGCCGGTTGCTGGGCTACGATATCAACATCAACGAAATTAATTTGCCCACACGAATTATAAAAGTGGACAATTTCCCAATGGGCATCGATTATGATAAGTTCCACGAGTCGGCACTGGAATCGCAAAAGCGCTCGGTACGCGACAAATCGGAAGTCAGAAAAGAACTGGAACGTTACTACCTGTTATATCCCGAAACCAAGTTTATACTCTCAATCGACCGGCTCGATTATACCAAAGGGTTAATAAACCGGTTGGAGGCATTTGAATATTTCCTTCAGGAATATCCTGAATACCGCGATAAAGTCACGCTTGTAATGCTGGCTGTTCCCTCGAGAATTGGTGTGGAACAATACCAGCAAATGAAAAGCGAACTCGATGAAATTGTGGGCCGGATAAACGGAAAATTCTCTTCGATTAACCGGACCCCCATCTGGTATTTCTACCGGTCGATGCCTTTCGAAAACCTGGTTGATTTATATAACTACTGCGAGATTGCCCTGATTACACCAATTCGCGACGGCATGAACCTGGTTGCCAAAGAATTTATTGCATCCAAAACCGATGGCCGGGGGGTATTAATTCTCAGCGAAATGGCCGGTGCTTCAAAAGAGATGAGCGAGGCACTGATTATCAATCCGAACGACAAAGCGCAGATTGCAGCCAATATTAAAAGAGCAATTGAAATGCCGCTGGAAGAACAGATTGAACGGAACACCATTCTCCAGAAAAGACTGAAACGGTACAATGTTGAAAAATGGGCTACCGACTTTCTGAATGGCATGGAAGAAGTTCGCCAAAACGAACAAAATTACAAAGGGAAAAGGCTTACCAGCTCCAATAAAAACAGGATTATCAAGAATGTTTGCAATTCGGACAACCGAATTTTCTTCCTCGATTACGACGGAACGCTCACCGGTTTTGAAGACAACCCGAAACATGCCAGACCCGACAAGGATTTATACGAGCTCCTCGATGAACTGGCCCAAAATCCTAAAAACAGGGTGGTACTCATCAGTGGGCGCGACAAAAACACATTCGATGAGTGGTTTGGCGACAAGCCATATACCCTGATTGTTGAACACGGCGTGTGGTTCAGGCCTGCCGGCGAAAAGTGGCAGATGATTGAACCACTGGACGACAGCTGGAAAGAAAGCATCTACTCAGCGCTCGAGTTTTATGTTGACCGTACGCCGGGGTCGTTTATCGAAGAGAAAAATTACAGCCTGGTTTGGCATTACCGGAAATCTGACCCCGAATTGGGATTAAACAGGGCCATTGAGCTAAAAGACGAACTGACAAGCCTGGTTTCGAACCTAAAT
>NZ_JBSQIC010000044.1:0-28635 GCF_055108615.1 Tangfeifania sp.
GAGAGCGAAATAATGCTCGCCGGACGATCAGGAAAAGCTATTCGCTTCCACGAATCGAAAGTACGGGCAATGGGCCGGACAGCTTCCGGTGTGAGGGGAATCACCCTTGCCGGCGAAAATGATGAAGTTATTGGAATGGTGTGTGTGCAAAACGGCCACGAAGATATTCTCGTGATTTCTGAAAACGGTTATGGAAAACGCTCAAAAATAGACGATTACAGGGTTACAAACCGGGGAGGGAAAGGTGTTAAAACAATTAACATAACTCCTAAAACCGGCGACCTTATCACAATAAAGAGTGTTTCTGACGATAACGATTTGATGATCATTACAGAACACGGTCTGACCATCAGGCTGGCTGTGAACACCATTTCGATGTTGGGACGTGCTACCCAGGGAGTTCGACTGATAAACCTTAAAGAAGAAGATAGTATCGCATCAGTGGCCAGGGTAGTTAATGAAGCAAAAGAAGAAATCGGTGACGAAGCAATCGAAGGTGGAGATGAGAATATTGAGTCCCCGGATGAAGATAATAACAACAACGATAATTAATTAGAAAAAGAATAAATTAAAAGAATTTTAATTTGTAATTTGAATTAAACTATTATTCGTAATATTTTTGTGAAAATTAAATTTTAAAAATGAATACAATGAAAAAAACAATTATTCTGTTGAACCTGGCAATTTTAATTGTACTGGCAAGCTGTTCGCCCAGGACAAAAGTTACCAGTTCTCAAAACCTGAAAGATACAGGAAAGTTAAGCGAAGCGGTTGAAACTATTGAACAGGCCATCGATCCGAACCAGGAAAATGCAGACAAAACATTGACCTGGCCAAAAACCTGGGAGGTGAGAGGTGAAATTTACCAGGCCATCTACCAATCGGAAGATGAAAGTGTTAAAGAATTGTCAGAAGATCCTTTAACTGAGGCTTTTGAGTCCTATAAAAAAGCACTCGAACTGGATGAAAAGGACAAATTTAGTAACAGCATAAAAGTGAAATTGACATTGCTGACCAACGACCTTACCAACCAGGCTGTTGAAGCTTTTAACGAAGAAAATTACGAGAAAGCACTGAAATCGTTTGAGCAAATACTGGCCATTAACGAGATCGATGTAATTAAGCAAGACAATCCTGAAGCTGTTGACACTGTTATTATTTTTAATGCCGGGCTTGCTGCATACAATTCACAAAACTACGACAAAGCAGTTAAATATTACGAAGAAGCTGCCAAATATGGTTATAACGGAGCACGTACATACAGCCTGATTGCCAATGCATACCAGTTAAATAAGGATACAATTGCAGCGCTTGATGCATTACAGGAAGGTTTCGAAAAATATCCCAAAGATAAAAACATTCTCACTAGCATGATTCAGTTATATCTCGATATGGATAAAACAGAAGAAGCCATGAAATACCTGGATATGGCTATTGAACAGGATCCCAATAATGCAACTTTCCATTTTGCACAAGGGACATTGCACGAAAAATTGAATAATAAAGAAAAAGCTATCGAATCATACAAAAAAGCGCTTGAAATCGATCCAGATATGTTTAATGCCAATTACAACCTGGGGGCACTTTATTATAATGAAGGGGTAGAACAAATTGAGTTTGCCAATAATATTCCAACCAGCGAGAATGAACGCTACCAGGAAGAATTGGCCAAAGCAGACAAATGGTTTAAACTGGCACTTCCTTACATGGAAAAATGCCATGAGTTGCAACCCGATGATAATATGACAATGGAATCACTCAAAAACTTGTATTACCGTTTAAAAATGATGGATAAATACAATGCAATGCTCGAAAAATTAGGACAATCATAATTTTGTAACTAAAGGAGAGACTAAAAATCTCTCCTTTTTTAAAACATATTCTATTTAACTTAATATCAATTATAAGACAAATGTGTTTATTTAATATTCTGTTATTCTTGATAACCGTACAAAAATTATTTTTTACACCATTCTCAGGAAGTTAAAACCTGATTGTTCATAACTTCCGTTTTCATCTACTGATTGATATTAACCCGTTGTATAATATTCGTTATTTTTGTCGTTAATAATATTTATAACTGAAGTTCGTTTTGTTTAAAATTAAAAGGAAATCTAAAATCTCATGTTGAAACTTTTATTGATCCAGGCAGATATTACCAATGAATTGGATACGCTGGCCACAGAACCTGAAGGAATTTCCACCAAGTTTATCGACCTTGCTTTAAAAGGCGGATGGATAATGGTTCCGATAATTTTGCTGTCGGTTATCGCAGTATATATTTTTTTCGACCGCTATTTTGCCATTAAAAAAGCCGGAAAGTTTGATACACAACTGCTGGAGAAAATTAAAATATACATTACCAGTGGCAAAATTGACGAAGCAATAACAATTTGCCGTAACAATTCCAATCCGGCATCGCGTATGATTGAAAAAGGAATCAGCCGCATTGGAAGGCCGCTAACCGATGTAAACACAGCCATCGAAAACGTTGGAAACCTCGAAATTTCAAAGCTTGAAAAAGGATTGCCAGTGCTGGCATCAGTAGCCGGAGGCGCACCCATGATTGGCTTCCTGGGGACTGTAATGGGAATGATTCAGGCATTTTACGATATGGCCAACGCAGGCAATAATATCGATGTAACACTTTTATCATCAGGTATTTACCAGGCTATGGTAACTACTGTTGCCGGGCTTATCGTGGGAATTATTGCCTATTTTGCCTATAACATTCTGGTTACCAATGTGGAAAAAGTAATTTTCAAAATGGAAGCTACCACTTCAGAGTTCATGGATTTATTGAACGAACCAGCATAAAACAGATAATATGGCATTAAAACGAAGAAACAAAGTAAATTCAACATTCAGCATGTCATCAATGACTGATATTGTTTTTTTGTTGTTGATTTTTTTCATGGTGACTTCTACGCTGGTGGCACCCAATGCGTTAAAATTGTTGCTTCCGCAAAGCAACAACCAAACCGCGGCAAAGCCAATTACAACTATATCAATAACAAAAGATATTAAATATTATATTAATGATGATGGTGCGCTGAAAAGTATCTCTTTTCAGGAAATTGAACCATTTCTGCGTGAAAGATACGGCGTTGGAAACGACGATATCTACATTTCGCTGCATGCAGATAAATCAGTTCCGTGGAACGAAGTGGTAAAAATCATGAACATTGCACGCCGGAATAAGTATAAAATGATAGCAGCAACTGCACCGGAGAATTAAATGAGTTTTTACAAAAAACATAAAAAAGGTATTATCGGAACAATTATTTTTCATGTAATTGTTCTGCTATTGCTAACATTATTCGGTTTTTTTACGCCGCTTCCATTGCCGGGTGAAGAAGGAATCCTGGTTGATTTTGGCGACAGCGAGCAGGGTTTGGGCCAAATGGAACCCCGTCAGCAGCAACGTCAGCCTGAACCGGCAGAACCTGTACAGCAACAGGAAGAAACAACTCCCCCACCCCCGCCGCCTGCAAGAACTCCACCGGCCACTCAACCCGAACAGGCCGAAGAGGAAGCCATGACACAGGATTACGAAGAAACAGCCGCCATTGATGCCGCTGAAAAACGCAGACAGGAAGAAGAAGAAAGACAGCAACGAATAGAAGAAGAGCGCCGCAGACAACAGGAGCTGGAAGAACAACGACAACTGGAACAGGAAAGGCAACGGCAGGCTGAAATTGAACGCCAGCGGCAGGAAGAGCTGGAAAGACAACGGCAAGCCGAACTGGAACGGCAGCGTAAGCTGGAAGCCGAACGCAAACGCCGCGAAGAAGAACAAAGGCGGATTGAAGAAATTAATGCCCGGGCAGAAGGTGCTTTTGGAGGCAGTGAAGAAGGAACAACGGGCCAGGGCACCAGCGACAGCCAAAGCCAGGGCGCTACATTCCCAGGTGGAAACCAGGGGGTACCAACCGGTGATGCCAATGCCGGAAATTACGGTCCGGGAGGAAGCGGCTCGGGTGATCAGGGGACTGGTATTTCATACAGCCTGAGTGGGCGCTCCGCAAATTCGTTGCCTAAACCCCGCTATCCCGGAAACGACGAAGGTGTTGTGGTGGTGAAAGTTACAGTTGATAAATATGGTACTGTTACAGCGGCCGACCCTGGAGTAAGGGGAACAACCATTATGGATCAACGTTTCTGGAACGAAGCGAAACAAGCCGCAATGAAAGCCAAATTTAATACTGATGAAGATGCTCCTGCATTTCAGCAGGGTACAATTTCTTACCGCTTCAGGCTCGATTAATACTGAAATTTTTCAAGATCCTGTATTACTCCTCCCTTAAAACCGAAAGTTTCTTCTATTTTTGGGGACGTAAATTTTTTAATGAATAAACCGAAAATTAAGGCATGAGAGCATCATCAATTTTTATTTTATTAGCTGCAGTTTTATTTACTGCTTGTGAGCAATCCTCTACAACAACAAACAGTTTTTTGGAAAATCCTGTTGAACTGGTTAACCCGCTAATGGGTACCGATTCGGAATTCAGCCTGAGTAACGGAAATACCTACCCCGCAATTGCACGTCCGTGGGGAATGAATTTTTGGGCACCGCAAACCAATACCATGGGCGATGGCTGGATGTACCAGTACGATGCCTACAAATTGCGCGGTTTTAAACAAACCCACCAACCGAGCCCGTGGATTAACGACTACGGCCAGTTTTCAGTTTTTGCCACCACCGGCAAACCTGTTTTCAACGAAGAGGAACGAGCCAGTTGGTTCTCGCACAAAGCCGAAACTGTTAAACCCTATCACTACGAAGTTTATCTTGCTGATTATGACATAGAAGCAGCGTTTACAGCAACCGACAGGGCTGCCATGTTCCAATTCAATTTTCCGGAAAACGACAGTTCGCAAATCATTGTGGATGCTTTTGACGGCGGTTCATACATAAAGGTGATTCCCGAAGAAAATAAAGTGGTTGGCTACACAACCAAAAACAGCGGAGGAGTTCCGGCAAACTTCAAAAACTGGTTTGTGGTGCAATTAAGCAAGCCTTTCGAAACTTATTACACCACCGACAATAAAGCGCTTTATCAGAATAAAAATGAACAGGACGTTTACCATGCCGGGGCAATTCTTCAGTTTAAAACACAGAGAAATGAAAAAATCCAGATCAATATTGCATCGTCATTCATTAGCCTCGAGCAGGCAGAGCTGAACCTGGAACGCGAAATTGGTTCAAAATCATTTAATGAACTTTTGGTTGAAGGAAAAGAAGTTTGGAACAAGGAACTTGAAAAAATTAAAGTGCAGACCAGTAATATCGATAACGCGAAAACATTTTACAGCAGCCTGTACCGGGTTTTGTTGTTCCCCCGCAAGTTTTTCGAATACAACGCTGATAATGAAATCGTTCATTACAGTCCTTACAACGGGGAAGTTTTGCCTGGTTACATGTTCACCGATAATGGTTTTTGGGACACATTCAGGGCGGTTTTCCCGTTTTTTACATTCATGTACCCTGAACTGAACAGCCAGATTATGCAGGGACTGGTAAATACCTACAAAGAAAGTGGTTGGCTGCCCGAGTGGGCCAGCCCGGGACACCGCGATTGCATGATCGGTTCCAACTCGGCATCGCTCATTGCCGACTCTTATTTAAAAGGAATTCGTGGTTACGATATTGAAACGCTTTACGAAGCCATTCTGAAAAATACCGAAGGTGCAGGCCCTGTTTCTTCAGTTGGCCGGCTTGGTGCCGAATATTACAATGATTTGGGATATATTCCGTACGATGTTGGAATTCGTGAAAACACGGCACGTACCCTCGAGTACGGTTATGCCGATTATTGTATTGCAGAGCTTGCTAAAGCACTTGACAAACCAGAGGATGAAATTAAAAAGTTTGAAAAAAGGGCGCAAAACTACCGCAATGTTTTCGATCCGGAAACCAAGCTGATGCGTGGAAAAAATGAGGACGGAACATTCCAGTCGCCTTTCAATCCGTATAAATGGGGCGATGCATTTACCGAAGGCAATAGCTGGCACTACACATGGAGCGTTTTTCATGATGTGGAAGGACTTGCACAACTTATGGGCGGACACGATGATTTTGTGGCCATGCTCGATTCTGTATTCGAAGTTCCGCCAATTTTCGACAATTCCTATTACGGCATTACAATTCACGAAATAAGGGAGATGCAGGTTGTTAATATGGGAAATTATGCCCACGGCAACCAACCGGTGCAGCACATGATTTACCTCTACAATTATGCCGGGCAGCCCTGGAAAACGCAACAACACATCCGCGAAGTACTCACAAAACTTTATCAGCCAACTCCTGACGGTTATTGTGGCGATGAAGACAACGGTCAAACTTCGGCCTGGTATGTTTTCTCATCGCTCGGATTTTACCCCGTTTGCCCCGGAAATCCTGAATATGTAATAGGCTCTCCCCTGTTCGAAAAAGTACAGATTGACCTGCCCAACGGCAAATCACTTACCATTGAGGCACCCGGAGCCGACGAACATTTTTATATTCAGAACGCAAGTTTTCAGGGTGAAGAACTGGACAAGTCCTATTTGACACATGAACAACTGCTGGATGGAGGAACACTCTATTTTGAAATGGGAAAATCGCCACAGAAAAATTTATGGACTCAGCCTGAAAGTTTTCCAACATCAGTGACAAAAATCAATGAATAATTCCGCTGGTTTACTGTCATTTGTATTAAAAACATAAAATGGCATTCTTACCTAAGCAAAAATTATTCAGCAGGCAATGGTTTATTGACTATTCCCTCATTCTTTTCGGCTCCATTATTCTGGCGGCGGGATATGTATATTTTATTTCGCCGCATAAAATTGTGCCCGGTGGGGTTTACGGGATTGCAATTGTGGTTCACTACATGACAGAAGGGGTCTTCCCGTTTTGGCCCGAAGGAATTCCCATTGGTTTATTTGGTCTGGTGCTCAACATTCCGCTTACCATTGCAGGCATTAAAATTCTGGGGCCGCGCTTTGGTATAAAAACTATTGTTGGATTTGTTCTGGCTTCGTTTTTTATCGATTTTATTACATGGCTGCGCCCCGATGGTTATGCCCCGTTGGTTACTGATGTGCTGCTTTCGTGTGTTTTTGGCGGCGTACTCATTGGGGTTGGACTCGGACTGATTTTCAAGTCGAGAGCAACCTCGGGTGGTTCCGATATTATCGCCATGATAATTGCAAAATATACGCAGCTTCAACTCGGAAAACTAATGATTTATGTCGATTCGGTTATTGTATTGCTGGGACTGGCCGTTTTTCAGGACTGGCATATACCTCTCTACTCGCTCATTGTAATTTACATTACCGGTCGCGCCATCGATTTGATTCTTGAAGGTGCCGACTACAACAAAGCATTGTTAATTGTTTCGAACAAACACATGGAAATTAAGCAGAAGATTTTGAAAGACCTGGAACGCGGGGGTACTTTTCTGAAAGGAGAAGGCATGTTTACCGGTGAGGATAAGCATATTATTTACACGGTGGTGAGCCGACGCGAAGTTGTCATTCTGGAAGAATACATCAGCAGAATTGACCCTGAGGCTTTTATTACTGTGATGGATGCCCGCGAAATTTTGGGCGAAGGATTTCAAAACCTCAGCAAGAAAATTGAAGCTAAATAGTGTTTTTACTATGCTATGGACTTGCTTTGTCTTTCAAATTTGGAAGTGTTCGCAATTCACACGTAAATTTCAACTATTCGCCGGGAAAATTCCATGAAATTCTTAAAACAGAATTCAGGAAACATTATATTTTGTAAATTTGGTGAGGTTCAGAAACATCAAAAAAAACTATGATGAAACGCCCGCATAGAATTTTTTCTCAAAGGAATATCTAACCAGGGAGTTTTGTCTGTTTTGAAAACAAGAAAATACAGATGAAAAGATTTCTCCTCTTTTTAATAATAATTTTTGCCTCCTCGTCATTAACTGCTCAGTCAGTTGGGCTGGTGCTTAGCGGAGGTGGTGCCAAAGGCATTGCCCACATAGGCGTTATACGCGTTTTAGAAGAAAACAACATTCCAATCGATTATATTTCAGGAACTTCAATAGGCGCTATTGTAGGTGGTTTATATGCAGCCGGTTTTACTCCCGATGAAATGGAAGAGCTTTTCCGTTCTGATGATTTTTATTTTTGGTCAACCGGCCGCATTCAGGAAGAATACAGGTATTATTTTAACCAGCCTGAACCAGATCCTTCATGGATCGAGTTAAGAGTTGAAAAACAGGAAGATAAACTGAAGTTGCTGCCGCCGGCAAGTATTATTCCGGAAGAGCAAATGGATTTTGCTTTTATGGAGCTGTTTGCTTCAACAAATGCCGCCTGCAAAAATAATTTCGACAGCCTGATGGTTCCCTTTTTTTGTATTGCCACTGATGCGTATAACAACAAGCCGGTTGTTTTAAGGAAAGGCGACCTGGGCGAAGCAATCCGTGCTTCCATGACTGTACCTTTGTATTTCAAACCCATAAAAATTAACGATACACTTTTATTTGACGGAGGAATTGTAAATAACTTCCCACATGAATTTATGCAGAAATTTCACGAACCTGATATTATAATCGGCCATAAAGTTGCTGATGATTCGAAGGCTCCTGAATCAGATAATGTTGTTGCACAAATTGTCAATATGGTTATGCGCCCTACCAACTACGAAATTCCGGAGGAAAAAGGCATGTTAATGGAAACCAAATTTGAAAATGTGGGCCTTCTCGATTTTCAAAAATTTGAATACATTAACAAAATGGGAACAGAAACGGCAGAACAATTTATTGACAGTATAAAACAGCGTATTGAGCGCAGGGTTTCACCTACTGAACTCAAACGCAAAAGGCAGGAATTCAACTTTCAAAAACCGGATCTTTATTTTCAAAACATCCAGGTTGAGGGTGTTGAGGATCCCATGCAGCGTAAATTTATCATCCAGTCGATAAAACACCGTTATAATGTAGTGTCGCTGAGCTCGCTTAAAAAAGAATATTTCAAGCTGATTGCCGATGAACATTTGCGATCCATGAGGCCAATAGCTCATTACAACAGGGCAACAGGTTATTTTGATTTGCACCTGAAAGTTGTGCCCGAGAAAAAATTCAGTGTAAATATTGGAGGAAATATTTCTACAAAACCTATAAACCAGGGTTTTGCAAGCATTGACTACCGCACTTACCAGGGGCGGGCCTACACGCTTAGCTCAAATATCTATTTCGGGCGGTTTTACAGTTCGTTCAAAGTGGGAGGGCGAATTGATTTTCCCACTTCCCTGCCCTTTTACCTGTCAGGGTATTCAACCCTCAACAGATGGGATTTTTTCTCTTCCAGCTCCGAGCCTTTTTTTGAAGATGTCAGGCCGCCGTATATTATCCAAAATGAATATAATTTCCGCACCGAAGCAGGAATTCCGCTCGGACTTCATTCAAAATTATATGCCAATGCAATTTTTGCCAATTCGGATGATGAGTATTACCAGACAGAAAAATTCAGAAAAGAAGATAAACCCGATAAAACAAAATTTACTGCATTTGTTTCCAGGCTCGGGATCGAAAATAATTCTTTAAATTACAAACAGTTTGCAACCGAGGGGGAATTTAACAGCATTTCATTAAATTATATTACCGGAAAAGAAACCAATGAGCCGGGCACAACCTCTTCAACTTCAATATCAAAAGAACAAAACCACAGCTATTTTCTGGGAAAAGTATCCTCATTAAAATATTGGGATATTGGAAATAAATTTACAGTTGGCACGCAGGCAGAAGCCGTATTCAGCAATAAAAACCATTTTCAGAATTACCGTTCAACGCTGCTGGCTGCCCCGGGTTATTACCCCACGCCCAACAGCAAAACAATGTTTATAGAGAATTTCCATGCCAACAATTACCTCGCCGGAGGATTGAAACTGCTCTGGCATTTTACCTCTTCGCTACATCTGCGGTTAGAGGGCCACGGATTTGTGCCGCTGAAAGAAGAACAGAAGAATGATGACCTGACAGCTTTTAATAATTCGAAGATTTTCAACCGTTATTATTTACAGGGAATGGCAGCCATGGTTTACCATACGGGGCTTGGTCCAATTAGTTTGTCGTTTAATTATTACGAAAAACCCAATACAAAATTTTACCTGTCGCTGAATTTCGGATATACAGTTTTCAATAAACGCGGTTTGTAATTATATCGGGGTGTTTTCATTTTTTCCGGTAACATTTTACCCAATCGGTTTCGAAACGGACAGGAAGTTTTGAACCAGGAATATCAAAAACAACCAGGCTGAACATATTAATATGCATTTTGAAATTAACCAGAGAACTGCTCAATTGTAATACTTCGATATCATTTATTTTCCATGTAAGAGTAGAACCTGATTTTTCGAAGGTGAAAATATACCACCTGTTTTTTTTCAGATTTGAAATATCGAGGCCGTCCACATTTAATTTTCCGTTTTCGCTGCTACTGGCAATTCCCATGCGGTTTTTTGTTCCCATTTCAAGTAAGTTAATCCGTGGTGAATTTTTTTCGCCCTGAAGTAAAAATGAGCTGACCACCTCTTTCACAGGATTGAACTTTATTTTTGCTTCAAAAATCCCGTCTTCCTGCCAGAAACTTTTCCCGGAAGAAACAATTCCGGATGTAAAATCGAATTCAGTGGGGACAAAACCTGCCGGCATCTGCCATACCAAGCCATCAGATTTTTCGCGGCGGGTTTCAATTAACAGCTTGTTGCTGATTTTCACATTTTTGCCTTCGGTAAAAACCTGCAAATCGCCCGGCATGGAATAATTACCTTCGGGCAATCCTTCCGCCCAAAGCGATTTAACCGACCATTTTTGTTCATCCAGCTTTCCATTGGTGAAATTATCTTCAAAACTCACCTCCCACTCTTTAAAAAACCGGAAAGCATCCGAGTCTTTATAGTTGAAATACTTAACCAGGTGGGGCATTTTTTTCATTCCGAGATACTGCTGCTCTTTGGCAAAATCATCCGTTTTTTCCCACTTTTTATCGTCCTCAAGGTACGCTTTCCGCTTTTTAAATTCATCGGAAGTCACTATGGCATCAAGCTCCATGAAACGTTTTAAATCCATGGAATCTTTGACATCGTAATAGTTTTTGAGCGCTGCCGATTTTTCAAACTTCAGGAAAAATTTCACCTCGCTGTCGGCGGCAAGTTCTTTTAAACGCTTGTATTTTTTGTAAGCTTCGGTTTTTTTAAATTTTTTCTTGTCTTTCAGGTAATCAACCCGTTTTTTAAATTCATCACTTTCAACTTCTTTTTTTAACTCTTCAAATCTTTTAAGATTGTAGCTGTCAACCGTTTCATGATAGAGTTTCAGCTTTTTTGAATGTTCAAATTTCAGATACGATTTTATCTCCGCATCTTTTTTGAGTTTATTAAACTCCTTGTTTTTCTGCTTATCGCTTGTTGCGAGGTTTTTCAGTTCAAAATACCTTTTCAGCTTTTCCGATTCATAAAAAGCGTTGTGCTGTTCCAGCTGTTTTGAGCCATGCAGTTCATAAAACGCTTTTATGCCGGGCAATTTTTTCAACCGGTTATATTCCTTCAGTTTCCGATGTTCGGCTGAATTTTTAAAAACATCGAGCGCAACTTCGTCTTTTTCCTTTTTATATTCCCCTTTGTCAATAAAATCGAGCAGCAGCCGGTATTCTTTAATTTTATCCGACTCTTTTAATGCCTGAAAACGCCTGAAATCTTCGGAATTTTTTACAAAAAAATAGTTTTTAAACGGTTTGGAATTTTTCAGTTTTTCATATTCATGAAGCTGGTTGTGCTCTTTGCTGTTTTTAAAATGAAGCGCCTGAATTTCTGCTTTGCGCTTTTTGAATTCGTCTGATTCAATAAATTTTTTAAGTGCAATAAAATCAGATAATTCCTTCGATTCAGCAACTTTATTAAATTCAATGTAATCGTTAAACAGCAATTCGCGCTGCATTTCAATTTTTTCAACGGGCTTGATTTTACCCAGTAGCTGAAGGGAAAATATTTTAAAAGACATAGGCCGGTTTTTATTGTTTATGTGTTCAAAAATAGAAATTAAAAGAAACATTCGGCTGAAAGTTTTAAACAATTTGGGCTGATTAAAAGAAAAATATCCGATTTAACTGTTTATATGTTTTGAGATTATCCATTGGCAGAGAACCTTATTTTAAATAATTTTATCTGCTCAAAATAACTAAAATGATTGAAGCATCTGAACTTATATTGAATAGCGACGGCTCGGTTTTCCATTTACACCTGAAACCTGAAAATCTTGCAGACCAGGTTATTCTGGTAGGCGACCAGGCACGCGTCGAAACGATTTCCGGTTTCTTCGATAAAATTGATTTCACTACTCAAAACCGTGAATTCAAAACAGTTACGGGTTGGTACAACAATAAACGAATGAGTGTCCTCTCTACCGGAATAGGAACCGACAATATTGATATTGTACTGAATGAGCTGGATGCCCTGGCAAATATTGATTTTGAAAAAAGGGAGATAAAAACGGATAAAAAGTCGCTGGACATTATGCGGATTGGTACTTCCGGCGGCCTGCAATCCAATTTACCGGTGAATTCGTTTGTAGTTTCTCAAAAATCAATTGGATTTGACGGGATGCTTGCTTTTTATGCCAACCACGAAAGCTACTGCGATCGCTCGTTCGAAAAAGCGTTCAGGCAGTTTACCGGTTGGAAAAGCTCACTCCCCTCTCCTTACGTGGTAAATGCTTCTGAAGTTTTGCTCCGAAAATTTAATAGCCCCGACTTTAATACGGGCGTAACAATCTCGGCTCCGGGTTTTTATGGCCCGCAAGGCAGAATATTACGGTTAGGCCTGGCCATGCCCGAGTTAAACCAAATGATTGAGCAATTTGCCTATAATGATTTGAAAATCACTAATTTTGAAATGGAAAGCTCAGCCATTTACGGTCTTTCAAAAATGCTGGGACATAACGCGTTAACAATATGTTTGATTATTGCAAACAGGGTTACCCGCGAGGCCAACGAAAATTACCGCGATGAAATGAAGAAACTGATCAAAAAAGTACTCGAGGGCTTAACAAAACAGACGTTATGAACAAAAAGAAGCTGAACGCTTTAATCAATTTGCTGGACGACCCCGACCAAATGGTTTTTGAAGCAGCAGAAAAAGAGCTGCTTAAAGAAAACAACAGTATTATTTCAGAGTTGGAAGAAAAATGGGAATCCAGTTATGATGAAATATACCAGGAACGCATTGAAAACCTGATTCAGGATTTGCAATTCAGGGAAACCAAAAAACTGATAAACAAGTGGATACATTCTGAAAAAAATGATTTACTTGAAGGGTTTCTTGCCGTTGATCGTTTTCAGTATCCCGACATTAACTTACTGGGGGTTTATAAGAAAATTGAAAAATTAGAAAAAACAATATGGCTGGAGCTTAATAATTCGCTAACACTGCTTGAAAAAACCACCATCATCAATCATTTTGTTTTCAATATAAATGGATTTTCAGTCAATCACAACAACCTGTTTTCGCCGCAAAATTGCTTTTTAAATCAGTTGCTCGATACTAAAAACGGTAACCCGGTTTCTATCGGTATTTTTTATACACTAATTGCCCGCAGGCTGGGGTTATCCGCTCATTTTGCCGATTTCCCGAAAAACCCGCTGGTGGCTATTGTGGATCGTGAACTGGCCCAAAAAGTGCATGGGGACGACACAAAAACCAACGTGCTTTTTTATATTAACCCGTCAAATAAAGGCTCCATTACCAGCCGCAAGGAAATTGATTATCACCTGAAGAAAAACAATTACAGCCCAACCGATTTTTTTGCTGAGCCAAAACACGATTTATATTTCATAAGGCGTTTACTGGAGTCGCTTCTGGAATCGTATCAATCAGTTGGATACACCGAAAAAATGGAAAAAATCCGGGAACTCATCTGTTTGTTCCCGGAATAACAAATCACACCAAAATGTTTTTGCAGTAATTCACGCACTTTATTATTTCTTTTTGCGCATCAGAATTATCGGGAACATTGTATTCCAGCTCAATGTCGCAGTAAATGGGCCATTTGTTTTTCTGTATCAGTTTCAAAATATCGGCAATGGGCGTATCGCCTTCACCCCAGGGCATATTTGTATTGGCAGGGTTGGCATTTTTTCCGGTTTTGTCTTTCATGTGAATGCTGAAAATCCGGTTGTGAAGCCTTTCAATTAATTCGTTCGGGTGTTTACCCGTTGCCCCGAAATAGTGGCCGGCATCAAAATTCAGCATGTTTTTGGGTGAGTAGGCTAAAAATTCATCAAAATTAAAACCGGGTTCCCCGGGTTGGCCATGATTGTGGTAAATGGCATACATGTTATGCTTTTCGGCAAATTTCCCTAACCGCTTGCAGGCATCGTGGCCAATTTCGTTGGTAATTCCTTTGGCTCCCAAAGCTTTGGCGGCTTTAAAGGCATAATCGGTTTCTTTATCGCTCCAGTTGGCCGGCGAAAACTTCACAATATGAATATTCACTCCGGCTTTCTTGTACAATTTTCGTAACTCTTTATACTTTTTCATGGAAACCGACAAGCGCCATTCGCGTTGTTTTTCAGCTGCTGCTTCAGCTTTTTTTCGATACTCATCACGCTCTTCATCAGAAAGCTGAGCATCCCGCCGGGGGCGTGGCGGCATTGGCGGAATGCCGGCAAACTCTTCGGCCACATTGCCCATTAACTCAATGGAACTGATGCCTGCTTCAACACAGTAGTTCAGAATATCCTGAGCGGAACCGGGCATGCTGCGCCAACTGTAAGTGATGGCCCCAATTTGCACGCCGCCAAATTTTGAATCAGGCTTGCTTTTCAACATTGAATTTCCGTAACTGAGCGGCGTAAAAGCCATTGCTGCCGTTGCCGCTGCTGTTGTACCAATAAATTTACGGCGTGAAAAGCTGTTCTTTTTGTCATTTTTATTCATAATCGAATATTTAGTTGATTTTAAAAGAAGTAACTTTAAAAATAGGAAATTAAACTGGAAAAACTTTACTAATTATGAAATATAAATCCTCACACCCTCATTTTATTGAGAATTGCGGATGTTATTCATTGATCTTTTCTTCAACAATTCGCAAAATTTCTTTCTCTTTTTTTCTTGCATTTTTCAGCAATTCTTCTGCTTTTCTCATTGTTTTTGTCAGCCAGTTTTTATCCTCGTAACCAGCAGCATTAATTTTAACATTGAGCAAGGCTCCTTCAACGGCAGTGCGTGCGCAAAGCGTTCCAACACCTGCATCCGACACTGAATTTGGATTACCGGTTTCAGCCATCGCCTGCAAAACTTCCATGGAATCATGCGCCAACTGCATCACTTTCAACGGCACTTCAATAGCGTTTTTTGTAGCTTGCTGAATGGCTTTCTGCCGTTCGGCTTTTTCTTTTTCGCTTGATTTAGGCATGCCAAATGCTGTCATAATTTTATTGAAGGCTGCCGTATCTTCATCCACACATTTCAGCAGTGCATCGTGGTATTGTTTTCCTTTTTCTGCCCGGTTGGAGAATTCTTCCCAGCGATCGTCCCAGCCGCGTTTGTGTGCCGAGAGGTTGGCTACCATTGTTCCCAGTGCGGCCCCCAGTGCTCCCACATACGCCGAAATAGAACCACCGCCCGGTGCCGGAGATTCGGATGCCGTGTTGTTCATGAAATCAGCCAACGTTTTATCCACCAGTTTTTCGGCCGAATCATCGGCAATCATGTATTCAATGATTTTCTTTTTCGGATCGAATGGTTTCAGCTCGTCGAGCCCCAGCGATTTGATGGCGATTTTGATGATTTCATCGTCAGAGATTCCGGTGGAACGCTGCTGTTTGCGCAGGAAATATTTTCCCGCATCGAGCATGGCCTGTAACGGAACCAGACCTACCAACTCTGAGCCGGTAACGCGAATGCCCCGCTCGCGCGCTTTTTCAGATATTTCATCAAAAGCCACATGGATGGGCGTTACGGTTATATCGGTGAGGTTGACGGAGATTTGAGCAATCCCGTATTCTTCGATGTACCAGCCAATGGCACGTGTTTTTTTCAATGTTCCCGGGATACGCACGGGCTCGCCGTTTTCATCTTTTATAATTTTCCCGGTTAGTTTATTTCCTTCGCGTTTTACACGTCCGGCTTCGCGTACATCAAATGCAATGGAATTGGCACGACGGGTGGAAGTGGTGTTCAGATTTACATTGTAGGCCACCAGAAAATTTCGCGCTCCTATTGCCGTTGCTCCGGTTTTTGCCACCTTCGCAGACCATTCACCGGGGCCAAAATCGGGCTTCCATTTTTCAGAAGTAATGCGATCTTTCAATGCTTCGTACTCGCCTGAACGGCAATTGGCCAGGCTTTTACGTTCATCGTTAAAAGCTGCAAATTCATAACAGTAAACCGGAATCTCAAGCTCCTTCCCTACTCTTTCGGCCAGTTTGCGGGCATACTCTATGGTTTCCTCCATGGTAACATTGGCAACCGGAACCAGCGGGCAAACATCGGTGGCACCTAAACGGGGATGCTCGCCTTTGTGAACCGACATATCAATAATTTCCGATGCTTTTTTTATAGCACGGAAAGCAGCTTCTGTAACATCATCGGGCTCGCCAACAAATGTTACTACCGTGCGGTTTGTTGCTTTCCCCGGGTCCGCATCCAGCAGTTTTATGCCTTCCACGCTTTCAATGGCACCGGTAATTTCTTTTATTTTTCCCAAATCACGACCTTCAGAAAAATTCGGTACACATTCGATTATTTTATTCATAAGTTTTTATTTTTAAGCCACAATGTTTCGCAACTATTATCGCGAAGAAGATTCATGAAAATAATTTCATTCATTTAAAAATAGAATGATAATTTTCATCAGGATTCAAAAATTTTGGATTTCGCCGTTCAAAATAACGGTTTCGATTAAATCGGCTGCAAACCGGTAAGGTAAATATTCTATTCCGGGCATGTCGGAAGTTATAAACAAATTAGCTGTTTTTCCACGGGCAACAGATCCCAGTCGGTCGCTGATTCCCATTGCGTAGGCGGAGTTGAGTGTAGTGGCATTGATAACTTCTTCGGGCAGCATGTTGTATTTTATGCATGCCAGCGACGATATAAAATTCATATTCCCGCTTGGCGATGAACCGGGATTGTAATCTGAAGCCAGCGCAACGGGTAACCCGGCCTCTATCATTTTCCGGACAGGAGAAAGTTTCATGTTCAGGAAAAAAGCTGCCCCCGGAAGTACGGTGGGCATGGTTTCGGTTCCTCTCAACGCCTCAAATTCCGCCTCTCCCATGTGTTCAAGATGATCGACTGAAAGGGCATTGTATTTTACCCCGGCCTGAACGCCACCTGTGAGGCCCAGTTCATTGGCGTGAATTTTTGGGCGAAGTCCGTGTTTGATACCGGCCATTAATATGCGCTCCGTGTCTTCCACCGAAAAAAAGCCCTGGTCACAAAATACATCGATAAAGTCGGCCAGTTCTTCCGATGCTACCTGCGGAATCATTTCGTTGATGACCAAATCGACATATCTGGAAACGTTGCTTTTATATTCGGCAGGAATGGCGTGAGCCCCCAAAAATGTGGAACGTACACAAACCGGTGCTGTTTCTTTTATCCATTTGATAACTTTCAGCATTTTAATTTCGCTTTCGGTGGTTAAACCGTAACCGCTTTTAATTTCCACTGCGCCGGTGCCCGTTTTCATGATTTCAAAAATCCGGTTCATGGCAGTGTCGTAAAGTTCTTCTTCTGGTTTTTCCTGCATTAACTTAGCCGAATTCAGGATTCCCCCGCCACGCCGGGCAATTTCTTCGTACGACAACCCTTTTATGCGGTCAACAAACTCTTTTTCGCGCGACCCGGGAAATACAATATGCGTGTGCGAATCGCAATAACTGGGATACACCATGCGGTTTGAGCAGTCAATCTCTACCAGCAGGTCGTCGTCGCAATAAGCATCTTTTAAATTCTCCATCGGGCCAAATTCCTGAATCAGCTCATCGCTGATTATCAGAAAAGCATTATTGATGGTATTTATTTTTGCCATTTCTTTTCCGGCCCTGAACGGCACAGGTTCGTCCTCAACCTGAACCAGTTCTTTTATATTCTCGAGCAATAACTTCATTTTTTTCTAATTTATCTTATAAGGTACAAAATTGATTTCAAAAATCATAAAGTATATAAGAACCAATAAAAGTATCTTTTCGATTTTAACTGCTGCCAAAAATCATGGGAAACACGCCAATTTTATTATTTTCGGGATTTTAAGGCATAAAAAAAGCCTGACTTACATAAAGAGCCAGGCCTGCCATTTTTTTATGTTTTCCGGATTTTATTCGTCAATCGATATACATTCTACCGGGCAAACTTCAGCACATGAGCCACAGTCGTTGCAAACGTCAGGATCAATTACATAAATATCACCTTCAGAGATTGCATCTACCGGGCATTCATCAATACAGATCCCACATGCAATGCATTCATCAGAAATTTTATATGCCATACAAAAAAAATTATAATTTAACATGTACCGGGCGACAAATGTAAGAAGTTTAGGAATAAATCAAATATCCAAAATCAATAAATTGATGGTAGTAAAAATAAATAATTAAGAGATAGATCATTATCTCAAACCAGGTTTGTAATATTAGTTATCTTGTTTTTTTTATTTTTGTTTACCAAATAAATAACAATTTGTAAAATGGAATGGATTCTTCAATTTAATCCGGTGCTGCTGGCTCTTTTCGCAACTATTTTTACCTGGGGGCTCACAGCACTTGGCGCTTCAATGGTCTTCTTTTTCAAAAGAATTAATCAAAAAGTGTTGAATTCGATGCTTGGTTTTGCCGCCGGAGTAATGGTTGCAGCCAGCTTCTGGTCATTGTTGAATCCGGCCATTCAAATGACAGAAAAACAGGGGGGAATACCATGGATTCCGGCTGTGGTAGGATTTTTAGGGGGAGGCGCGTTTCTTTTGTTAATCGATGTAATATTGCCCCACCTACATCTCGACCGTAAACGAAGCGAAGCAGAGGGAATTAAAACTACGTGGAAAAGAAGTGTTTTACTCGTTTTGGCTGTAACAATTCACAATATTCCGGAAGGACTGGCAGTGGGAGTTGCATTCGGCGCTTTGGCAAGTAATCCGGGAGCAGGGGCCCTGGCCGGTGCCGTTGCCCTGGCGATGGGTATCGGGTTACAAAATTTCCCGGAAGGAGCAGCCGTTTCTGTACCACTTCGTCGCGAAGGCTTCTCGCGGTTAAAGGCTTTTAATTACGGTCAGTTATCGGGGGCCGTAGAACCGATTGCCGCGGTTTTAGGGGCGTGGCTGGTATTGCTCATGAAGCCGCTTCTGCCTTACGCATTATCATTTGCAGCCGGTGCAATGATTTTCGTGGTGGTGGAAGAGCTCATTCCGGAATCGCAAAACGGGAACGAAACTGACTATTCCACCGTCGGTGCAATGCTGGGTTTTGCTGCCATGATGCTGCTCGATGTGGCACTGGGATAGAATCTCATTTTACGATTTCATAAGTTGAATTTATGCTAAAAAACCGATTCACATTTCTTGATGGTATTTGCAAACTTCGGTCAATCCGCACTTTTTACACTTGGGATTCCGCGCAGTGCAAGTATATCGTCCGTGCAAAATAAGCCAATGGTGCGCCTGGGGCACCAGTTCCTGTGGTATATATTTCATCAGTTGCATTTCGGTAGCCAGCGGAGTTTTTGCATTTTGGCTCAACCCAATGCGTGCAGCTACCCTGAAAACGTGTGTGTCAACCGCCAAAGCCGGTTTCTGATACACAACAGAGGCAATAACATTTGCTGTTTTCCGCCCTACTCCCGGCAACTTTTGCAAATCGTTAACATCATCGGGCACTTTTCCATCAAAAAGATCGAGCAGTTTGCGTGACATGCCAACCAGGTGTTTGGCTTTATTGTTGGGGTACGAACAGCTTTTTATGTATTCGAACACCTCAGCTGGTTCGGCCTGTGCCATTTCTTTGGGGCCCGGGTAACGTTTCAGCAGTTCGGGAGTTATCAGGTTCACCCGTTTATCCGTACATTGAGCCGAAAGTATGACAGCAACAATAAGATGAAACGGGTTTTTATATTCAAGCTCGGTTTCTGCTACCGGCATTGTTTCCTGAAAATAACGGATAACATATTCAAACAATTCCATTTTTCGCATAAAATTTAATTTCTTTCAAAAATAGTCGAAAAATTTTTCAAAAAAAGTGTAACAAAACGACATAAGTTGAGTCATACGAACAGAAGTTACTAATAACCCATTTCTCCCCCTCTATAGAAATGGTTTTAGATTAGTTAATTAAACAGACGTGAAAAGCCGGTTAACGCCGGCTTTTTTAATCAGCATTTTCTATTTTTGCCAAAAATTGTTGAATGAAACCATATCTGCAAGCAGAAAATCTT
Organism: Tangfeifania sp.; assembly: GCF_055108615.1. Classification (NCBI taxonomy): domain Bacteria; kingdom Pseudomonadati; phylum Bacteroidota; class Bacteroidia; order Marinilabiliales; family Prolixibacteraceae; genus Tangfeifania; species Tangfeifania sp. The sequence continues at coordinate 20,447 of NZ_JBSQIC010000044.1, forward strand.
TCGAAGCGTTGGGGCGAGCTCATGCTTTTCGAAAATATATCGTTTACCCTGTTCGAGGGTCAAAAAGTTGCTTTAATTGCCCGCAACGGCACCGGTAAATCCACATTGCTCGATTTACTGGCCGGGAAAGATTCGCCCGATTCAGGAACCATTACCATTTCAAACGATATTGAAATGGGCTATTTCGAACAAATTCCGCGGTTAGATCCAGAACATACAGTTCATCAGGAAATCTTCAAAGCCGACAATGAAAAGATGAAAACCGTGAAGGAATTCGAACTGGCAATGGAGCAGAATAACCAGGAAAGAATCACCCAATTATCGGCTAAAATGGATGAGCTGGGAGCCTGGGACATTGAAGTTGAGATAAAACAGGTACTCACCCAGCTCAAAATAAACCACCTGGATCAACTGGTTAAACAACTTTCAGGGGGTCAGCAAAAACGGCTGGGCCTGGCAAAAGTACTCATCAACAAACCCGATCTCCTGATTCTGGATGAACCAACCAATCACCTCGATTTGGAGATGATTGAATGGCTGGAAACCTATCTTGGGAAATCCAAATCAACGCTGCTCATGGTTACGCACGACCGGTATTTTCTCGACCGTGTTTGTAACGAGATTATAGAAATGGACGATAACCAGATTTACAACTACCAGGGAAATTACTCCCTGTTTCTGCAAAAGCGTAACGAGCGTATTGAAATGCAGCAGGCATCTGTTGCCAAGGCTCAAAACCTGCTGCGCACCGAACTCGACTGGATGCGGCGTATGCCAAAAGCCCGCGGTCACAAGGCAAAATACAGGGTCGATTCATTTTATAATTTAAAAGAAAAAGCCTCAAAAAAAATTGGCGAAGAAAGTATTGATTTGAATGTGAAATCGGCACGATTGGGGAAAAAAATAGTGGAGACCGAACACCTCTCCAAATCTTTTCCGGGAGTGAAGTTAATCGAAGATTTTTCCTATAAATTTTCGCGTTTTGAAAAAGTGGGCATTGTGGGGAAAAACGGCACCGGGAAAACCACTTTTTTAAACCTGATAACCGGAAGAATAAAGCCCGACAGCGGGAAAATTGAAATTGGTAAAACCATTAAATTTGGCCATTACCGGCAGAAAGGAATTACGTTCGATCCCAAAGAAAGGGTAATCGATGCGGTGAATAAAATTGCCGAAGTAATCTATTTTGAAGATGGTTCGCAAATGACGAGCTCGCAGCTGCTGACCCGTTTTCTTTTCCCGCCCGAGATGCAGTACAATTTTATTGAAAAATTGAGTGGCGGTGAGCAGCGACGGCTTTACTTATGCACAGTTCTGATGCAAAATCCAAATTTTCTGATTCTGGATGAGCCCACCAACGACCTCGATATTATGACCCTGAATGTGCTGGAAGAGTACCTCGGGCTGTTCGAGGGATGTATGGTTGTGGTTTCGCACGACCGTTTTTTCATGGACAAAATTGTGGATCACCTTTTCATTTTTGAAGGCAACGGGAAGATCACCGATTTCCCCGGAGATTACACTACCTACCGGAAATCGGTTGAAGCGCAGCAGAAGGAAGAAAATTTAAAAAATGCTTCCGAAAAAAAAGCCGAAAGAAATGAGCAAAAGCAAACTTTGAAAAAAGGCCCCAAAAAGAAACTCACGTTTAAAGAAAAGCAGGAAATGGAAGCGATCGAAAAAGAAATTGCAACCCTTGAAGACGAAAAAAATGAGCTGGAAACATTACTGAATTCGGGCGAACTCCCGCATGAAAAGTTGTTTGAAAAATCACAAAAACTGGGGCAAATAAAATCAGCTATCGACGAAAAAGAGTTCCGCTGGCTCGAGTTAAGCGAACTGGACAGTCAGTTAAAAAACAATAAATGAACAGTGGCATTTAAGCAAAAAAGGCCGGTCTAATTCAAGCCCGGCCTTTTTTGAAACATGCCTTTCAGCCTATTAAACCAGCGAAATAAGCACACCGGCAGCAACTGCCGAACCAATAACACCCGAGATGTTACTTGCCATGCAGTATTGCAAAATGTGATTACCCGAATTGTATTTCAGTGCCAGTTCATTGGCCACCCGCGAAGCCATAGGCACGGCACTCAGTCCGGTGGCTCCAATCAGCGGGTTAATCTTTTTGGTTACAAAAAGGTTATAACCTTTCACGGCCAATATCCCTCCGGTAATTGAAAGGGCAAAAGCTATAAAACCTCCCACAATAATCCCCAGTGTTTTGGGTGTCAGAAATACATCAGCCGTCATTGTTGCTCCCACTGTAAGTCCGAGGAAAATAGTGGCAGTATTCATAATCGGCCCCGAAGCAGCATCGGCCAGGCGGCTGGTGGCAGTTCCCACCTCTTTTACAAGGTTGCCGAACAGCAACATCCCCAGCAATGGCACTGACGAAGGCACAAAAATTGCCACAATGGTTCCCAGCAAAATTGGAAAAATAATTTTAACGGCCTTCAGGTTCTTGATTTTCCGTTTCGACGGATATTTTTTATCCATCTCTTTCATGTTGATTTTAAACTCTTTCGGGGTAATCAGCAGCTTAGACACCAGTGGTATAATAACCGGTACCAAAGCCATGTATGAATAGGCTGCAATGGCAATTGGTCCCAAAAGATGCGGAGCCAGTTTTATGGTTGTGTAAATGGCCGTAGGGCCATCGGCACCGCCAATTATGCCCAGCGATGCGGCTTCGTTCAGGTTAAAACCCAGCAGAATTGCACCAATTAGCACAGTGAAAATTCCGATTTGGGCAGCTGCCCCAAAAAAGGCCAGTCGCAGATTACGGAGCATCGGGCCAAAGTCGGTCAGCGCCCCTACCCCCATAAAAATGATGGGGGGCAAAAATCCTGTTTTAATGAGCGAATAGTACAGGAAATTCAGAATTCCAAACTCGTTCGCAATCTCAAACAAGTTTTTGTAACGCCCTTCCCCCAGTTCTATATTCGATGCATCAACAATTCCCATTTCGGCCCCCGGGAAATTGGCTACCAATACGCCAAACCCGATGGGAATGAGCAACAACGGCTCATATTTTTTCTTTATGCCGAGGTAGAGCAAAACAAATGCAATGATCCACATCAGGACAGTTTTCCAGGTGATTGCCCCAAAAGCTGTCATTTCAAATAAATTCGAAAAAATCTCCTGCATATGTTATTGCATTTTTATAATTATGTCATCCTCGTCAACCGCGTCGCCATTGTTAAGGCAAATTTCCACAATTTTTCCTGCCTCTTCGGCCAGGATGGCATTGTAAGTCTTCATTGATTCGATGTATCCTACAACATCACCTTCTTTTAATTCATCACCCTCTTTTATGGCTTTTTCAGAAGCATCTTTGGTGAAGAAGAACTTTCCTTCCAACGGTGCTGCTACCTCTTTTACATATCTTCCGGGTACCGCTTTTTCCCGTGTTTCCTTTTCGGGCGAAACACTTTCTTCTTTTTGCGCGGCACCATTCGATTCTGCGCACGAAACATTCACAACAAATTTTTCACCGTTGACCTCCACATTAAGTTTTTTAGGTTCGCATTCATTGGATTTAGCTGCGGGAGCTGCCGGGGCTTCAGTTTTTTCTTCCTCTGCTTTTTTCTCCGCAAGGTCGGCTTCAAAAGCTGCTTTGGCCTGGCCCGATTTGTACGCCCTGTACTGTTCAGGGTGCATAGCCAGCTCAAACAACTCTTCATCATCTTCACCAAAATCCCAGTTGTTCTCTTTCATCTCCTTGCGGAACTCATCCAGTTTGTCCGGGTACAAATCCTGCGGATTGCCGGTATAAAACTCCCTTCCCTGCTCTTTTGCCAGCTCAACAATTTCAGGAGCCAGTTCGCCGGGCAGTTTTCCTGATTTGCCGAGTATCATATCCCAGATATTGTCGGCTATCATCGACCAGCGTTCTCTGCCTTTTTCAAGCTGAATAACATTCATTAACGCCAGGTTTTTCACGTACTGGCTGAATGGAGTTACCAGCGGCGGATAACCAAGCATTGGCCAGATATGCGCCACTTCGTCGAATAATTTAACGAGTAACTCATCCTGGGTAAGTTCCGGTTTCCCGTGTTTCGACATCCATTTGTTCAGGCTCGAAAGATTGTTTTCAAGGTCGGCCATAAGGCTGCCCATCATTCCGCCCGGCAACCCCGGACCAATCAGCAGTGAATTCATCAGCCGGTTGCGCGGGTTAATATAATAGCCCAGAAAGTCGTCGATGAAACTCTGGGTTAAAGCGCGAACGTGCATGTAGGCTTTCATATCTATATCCGGAACTTTAAATCCTGCATCTTTGAGCATTGCCTGCACGGCCAGTAAATCAGCATGGCCAGTTCCCCACGAGAGCGGTTCCATGGCCACATCCACATAATCGGCACCGGCGCGTGCAACCTCCAAAATCGAGGCCATCTGGAATCCAGGCCCGGCATGTCCGTGGTACTGAACCGGTGTTTTGGGATGGCGATCTTTAATATTCTTTACAATTTTCCCGAGAAATGCCGGACGGCCAATACCGGCCATATCTTTCACGCAAATTTCATCGGTTCCCATCTCAATGAGTTTGTCGGCCAGTTTGGTGTAATATTCCACTGTATGCACTTCCGAAAATGTTAAACTCATGGCAGCCTGCGAAATCATACCGCCCTCTTTGGCATATTTTATCGAACCTTCGAGGTTGCGCGGGTCGTTTAATCCACAGAATGAACGTGCAATATCAGTTCCCTGTTTCTTTTTTACTTTATACATTAACTTACGCACATCGGCCGGCACGGGGCTCATGCGAATTCCGTTGAGGGCACGTTCGAGCATGTGGGTTTCAATGCCGGCATCGTTAAAGGGTTGTGTCCACTGCCGGTTGGCCACGTTCGGATTTTCCCCGAAAAGCAGGTTGATTTGCTCAAAACCACCGCCATTGGTTTCTACACGGGCAAAACATCCCATATCTACGATTGCTGGTGCAACTTTCAGCAACTGGTCAACTGTTGGAACATATTTACCCGACGATTGCCACATGTCGCGGTACAATAAACTAAATTTAATTTCTTTTGCCATGGTTATTTTTTATGATTATTCTTTTTCAATTTTTGTGATTTTACCTTTCCCCCCGGTGTACGTCTGAACAGCAGCAACTATTGCAGCCATTTTATTTGCGGTAACTGAGCTGCCACCTTCCGTTCCTTTTCCTTCGGGAAGCGGCCAGAATTTATTGGTGAGCAGGATTAAAACATTGCCAACAACAACCACCATCCATAAAATCAGAAGTACGGTTATCATTCCCACTACAAGGATTGAAACTGCATTACTTAATATTCCTTCCATATACTTTATTTGATTTTTTTGTTTATACGTTAAAAAATAATCCGGGCCAGTTAAATTAACTGACTTTAAAATTGCAATTGGCTGTAAAAAAAGAAATGTAGATTAAAGAGAAGTTTCGTTTACGCTAACGGAACACTCAAAATTTTTTCCTTCTCACAAAATTTCTTCCCGGGTGGTGAAACATTCGATTCAAATTGCGGGCTCACCTGATTTTTATTTTTTAAAAAAAGAGTGTTCATGATTGCAAAAATGAATCATTTTTGATGGATAATCTTATAAATTCATAAAGAACCGAATTAATTTAAGACTTGTTTAACTTGCCGTTAACACTGCGTAAATATTCCGTTTCTGAAGAATTAGAAAACAATTACACTGCCGGCTAATCCAGAGAGAGTTATGTTTTTTGAGCGAAAAATAAATTGTTAATGTTCAGGATTTTTTTGTGTTTCAAAAAATAGCTGACAAAAAAACAGAATGATGTAATGAAAAAAACTGTTGCTCGTCTTACCTTTGAAAACCTGCTAAAAAGCAGTTGAAAAAACAGAAAAGCAGATGGTTGCAAGTGATTTTAAAACGAGGGTTTTACCGGTAAGTAAAAAGTTGCTGCGGTTTGCAACATATTTTTTGAAAAATGAATTCAAATGGAAACACAAGAAGTAAAACAATTGCTGCAACGCTATTTTAATGGCGAAAGCTCAGAAAATGACGAGCAGAAACTGCAAGCTTATTTTCATTCGGGAAATGTGGCTGCTGAGCTGGAAGAATATGCCGGATTTTTTGGAGGAATTTCTGAATTATCAAAAACAGCAAATGACGATTCCATTGAAAATGAGGTGATGAATTACATTTTGGAAAACGAAGCAGAGGAAAAAACGAAATACCGCACGCTTTGGAAAACTGTTACCGGGATTGCCGTCTCAATCATTATCGTTGTGGGCGGGCTCCTGCTCTACCAGCAGCAAGATAAAACGTACGAAGATACTTTTGAAAATCCGGAAGTGGCTTACGCCTATGCTGAAGAAATCCTGGAATATGTTTCAGCCAAATACAACAAAGGCCTGGCAAAACTTTCGAATTTCGATAAACTGCGGTCCGGCACGCAACCCCTTAAAAAAGGAGTGAAACCGGTGAATGAATTTTTTACAAATATTAAAAATCTGGATGCTGAAAATGCAGAATCTACTGCCCGGCAATCAGAATAGATCAAAAACAATAATTACGAATACAAAAAATGATAAGTCATGAAAAAGTTAGTTTTAATCTTGGCAGTTATACTGCCCCTGGCAGTGCTGGCACAAAAATCGCCTGTTGACAGATTATTCGAAAAATATGCCAACAAGGAAGGATTCACTACCGTAAACATTTCAGGTAAACTGTTGGGGGTTGCTGGCAAGGTTGACTCGAGCGATCCGGCTACCAGCGAAATGTTATCAAAACTCACCGGAATCCGCATTCTTTCAGTTGAAAATTCGGAAATTACAGGTAAACTCGATTTTTACGAAGAGTTGAGCAAGGATGGTTTCTTTGACAACAACGAATTTGAGGTACTGATGGAAGTTACTGAATCGGATGAAGTAGTTCGCTTCCTGGCAAAAGATGCAGAAAACGGAAAATTTTCCGATTTAATCCTGGTAGTAGGAGGCGATGACAGCGCACTTATCAGCATCCAGGGAATAATTGACCCGGAAAACATCGGGAAAATTACTAAGGCTGTGGATATCGACCTGGATGGAACAAACCAGTTTTGAGGAAGTGAATAAACAGCCAGGAGCTATTAAAAACAGGGGAACGAAAAAAGCCAATCCGCTTTATCCTTTCCCTTTTTTTATTTTCAGTACCTACATTGGCGAATGTTTTTTAAATTAGACAGCAAATTTTACTGATAATGAAAACATCTCCGCTATTTGGAACACTGCAAATTCAACCGGGCGAATTCCTTGTAAAAGAATATGAAAATTTTTCACTCGGCATAAAGCGTGAAAAGGAAGGCTGGATATTGTTAAGTTTTGAAGGGGGTTGGCCTTTCAAAAACGAAACACCCGATTTTTCAGAAGGAGAATATTACCAGACCGGAAAAGCCAATACGCTGCTGCTTGCCCCTTCGCTTCCAGCAAAGCCGCTGGTTTTTATGGACAGTAAATTAAATGTTTCGCCCAAACAAAAATTAACTTTTTCCCTCAAAATTCCGCTTACCATTCAGGCCTATTTTGCCAAAAAATCGTCGGATAACCTGCTTAAAGAATTTGAAACGCAACGTTTGTCCAATACCTGGTTTGGAGATCCCGACAGCGGAGAACCTGCATTTACGCTCGGTAGCGATTTCTTTTTTAACCCGGACGATGCCCGGCTGCAGCCGCACGAGGCACTTTGTCCTGTCAGTATTTTAAATTCATCTTCTACAGTGCTGAAAGTGGAGCGGATGATTTTACGGGTTGAGAATATGGCGCTTTACAAAAACAACGATAAAATTATTACCAGTTTAGCCGCGCTCGATTATAAAGGAAAAGATATTATAAGCATTGCCGAGTACCGGGTTTCCAAAAAAATACACGGCGAAAAAGCTGAAATAATTGCCAAACCGAAGAGCTCAGTTTCGAAAAATATACTGAAAATTAATTTCCATTTTATTAAAAACATTTATAAATCAGAATAATGAATTTTGACTGGTCGAAATATTTTAATGCAGCTACCCTCGAGAAAATTTTATTTCTTGTAATTGTGATTGTTATTGGTGTGGCCATTATTTATGCCATTTCGTTTTTAATCAGAAGAATCCTGCCTGCAAAATGGTCGAAGCAGCGCAAAATGGTAATCAACCGGGCTATTCTTTACACCGGGTATATTGTGCTGTTTTTTATTGTTATTTCTGAAATGAACATTGATTT
>NZ_JBSQIC010000045.1:0-28398 GCF_055108615.1 Tangfeifania sp.
TGTAATAGAATAAACTGCCTAATAATATTTTATAAATAATTAAATATGTGACATTTAGAAATGTTTATCAGGTAACTTAATTCATTACACACCCTAAGTTCCGATTCGCGTTTCAAAGAGAACATTAGACCATTGGGGAATAAACTTAGTCAGTTAAAGCAGTTAAACGGAATTAGCTACAACCTGAAAAATAATAACCGGGTAATTCCGGCAGACCAAATTTCCGGCTTAACGGAAAAAGAACAGAATGACCTGGCATTGTTAAATAATACCGACCATAAACAGAGAAAGAGACTGGGATTTTTGGCACAGGAAGTGCAGGCGCTTTTCCCTGAGCTGGTTCAGCAAGATGATGAGGGCTTTTTATACGTGGACTATGTAGGGTTGATCCCTGTTCTGGTTGAATCGGTAAAAGAACAGCAGGAACAAATTGATGAGCTGCTTCAACTGGCAAAAGAAAAAGGATTATTAACACCCGAAAAATAGATTACCATGAAAAAAATATTTATACTATTATTTATCGTGTTTGTTGCATTGCAACTGGAAGCGCAGTTAGTTTACGATAAATGGGGGAATATAATTCCGTTTTCTTCGTCTGAGAAATATAGTGTTGAAATAGAAGCATATAATGTACCGAGTTTTGTAATTCCTTATATGGACAATGACTCATTAAGTAGAAAATACAATAATGGAAAATCTGTCGAGGAATTAGGGGCAGAATACACAGGTGGTATTGAGCTTAGACATGAACCAATTTCTTTAAAAGAAAATGGTATTTGTATTAACCTTGAGCACGGAAAATTGTGGCGATATGCTATAGAGGGAGTTACTGCACGTGGTATCGGAGTCGATCTTGGTTTCCCAAAATTACCTAAAGGTACCTATATCGCATTAATTGCCTCCGATACAGCCGTTAATCTAATTCAACCACCTATGGTTTTCCATTCTGAAAATTTATTGGAAAGGCATAAAAAAAGAGGAATAAGGAGCTCTGTTTATGGGGAAGAAATTATAATAGAATATTATGAACCTAATGTACTAAAAGAAAAGGAGGACATTGTAATAAAAAGAATCTCCTATGGTTTCGTAGGGTTTGGAAATCAAAGAAGGTCTTCCTTAAATGACTTGGACTTAAAAAGTGGCTATTGGGGGTCTTCTGAATATTCAGGTTGCCAAAACGATATTGTTTGCACAGATTATGGAAACTATAAAAATGAAGCAAAATCTGTTGTATTTTTGGATATAGAGTTTAAAATTGATGAAGATGGTGATGGTTATTTTGAAACCAAATATAAAAACGGTACAGGCTTTTTTCTTAATAAAGCCGGAGATTACGATGTTAACGATTTTCCTCTTTTAGTGACGGCCGGGCATCTTTATAACTATAAAAAACTTGGTGTAACACCAATTGACATAATTAGCGATATCACACATTTTTATGTTATTACGAAATATGAGAATAAGGAATGTGGTACTGACAATACTGATAATAAGGGAATTCAGCTCCCTGGTTTTTTTAACCGGATAGCATTAGGAAGTTCTTATGATGAAGCCGGATTACCAGGCTATTCACCCAATCATGATTATGCGGTTCTTCAAGCTACTTCAAATATTGATCGGCTTGCAGATTACGATTTGGAATACGGTGCCTGGTATAAGGATCATGATTTTTACAATTCGAGTAATGTTGGCTATTTTTGTATTCATCACCCCAAAGGTGACGTAAAAAAAATTAACAAAGACAATCATAGTGCTGATTTGGTAACATTTGATGGATTTCTGTTAAAATACGATTTAGGACTGACAGAGAAAGGAAGTTCCGGAGCTCCTGTATTTAACTCATAAAGGCAAATAGTTGGTTTTCATGTGGCTGGAGCCTCTGAGAAAAGTTGTGATTTAATCGGGCAAATGACTTCTACAAATGGGACTTTTAATAATCTTTATTTTGAGATAAGTTCTATTATTGATCCAAATGGTGCAGGAGAAGCAAACAGTTCCAACCCCTCCCCTCCGGATCCGTCAGAATTACCAGACCATTGCGATAATTGTATACAAGATGGAGACGAAACCGGAATTGATTGTGGTGGAAGTTGTTATCCTTGCGGGATTCGGGATGTATTGGCCATAAAATCAGATTTGGATTTGCTGGGAGAAAAAAAGAGCCGTTACGAGATTTTTGCAGAACCTGATCCTGGTACATTGCTGGCATTAAAAAGCGGCAACTCCTCGCTGGAAGCTGGAATGAACATTTACTTGAACGGTGGTTTTGAAGTTCAAAAAGGAGCTACTTTTTACGCGGGAATTGAGCCTGAGCTAATGAGCGAACCAGACAGGGGATGTGGAAATTATTGTGCGAATGCACCAGATGTACAACTAACACCGGATGGAGATGGAATTAATGATTATTACGCATTTAGCCAAGCTTTTGCGGTTGAATATGATCTTAGAATATTTGATAGAGCCCAAAATACGTATTACACATCAAACAATCAACCAATTTACGAAAATGGATGGATAATAGCCTGGGATGGAACGGGAGCAGTTCCATATGTAACAACGTACTATGGGACTTTAATACTGACTGATTGCAATGGAAATAGACATCAGGAAAATTTTTATATGACTGTTTATACAAATAAATCTGCCATAATTTTTTCAGATGAGACTAATAATAAAACAGTAAATAAAAATGCAGGTGTAGAAATAGATACTCGAAAGGGGGGTTTAATTGTTTATCCGAATCCATTCCTTAATAAATTAACAATCAATTATTCAGGAAAAACTTTCCCCTTAAAATACAAAATAACTGATTTATCAGGGAGGGTAGTCATTGAAAAAGAAACACTTAACAACAATGAATCAATTAATATGAGTAGATTTTCACCTGGAACCTATATATTAAACGCCAAAGCAGGAGAATACAATCTTGTTCAGAAACTGATAAAAAAATGAATCGACTATTGTTTCCAATTTGACTTATAATTCAATCTCATCAATATAACTCCTTTACTTTAACAGCCATGACAAAACAGGCAGTTTTTCCAATTTTGTATCGGCTGACGTACATTACGACAAATACATAAAATCGTCGGTAAAAGCCCGTATAAACAGCGAGGGAGAATTGCCTTTTAAAGAACCCGTGCAAATCTATTCCAACATTGAAAACGGTTACGGCATTTTTGGGTCGTGTGCAATAACCACCATAAAACTGTAACGAAGTGATGAAAAGAAGTATATTGATTTTATTACTAATTATTCCTTTTCCCGTGTTCGCGCAGGAAAAATTTACCATTAGCGGTTTTGTTGAAAGCCATTCGGAAATGGAGCGGTTAACAGGCGAAACAGTGGTTGCAGGCCCCGGTCTGGGCGTGGCAACCAACAATTACGGTTTTTACAGTTTAACACTGCCGGCTGGCGCTTACAGGTTAACCTGCCGGTTTGTTGGTTATAAAACCCAAACGAAACAGATTGATTTAAAAAACGACACAATCCTAAACTTTCAGCTCGTCACCGGTATAGAACTGGAAGAGATTGAAGTGAAAGCAAACCGGACCGACGAGGCTGCTTCGCAATTATCATCGTTGAGCTTTCTCAACCCGGGCATGGAAAAAATAGACCGGATGCCCGTAATTCTCGGTGAGCGCGATGTACTAAAAACCCTGCAATTTCAGCCGGGCATAAAATCGGCCCGCGAAAACAGCGCAGGCTTTAACGTGCGTGGCGGCAGCAACGACCAGAACCTGATATTGCTCGACGGCGTACCGGTTTACAATGTCAACCACCTTTTCGGTTTCTTCTCCGTGTTCAACAGCGATGCCATAAAAGATGTGTCGATGTATAAAGGGGGAATTCCCGCCCGTTACGGAGGCCGGCTCTCCTGGGTTTTGGATATCTCGATGAAAGAGGGAAACATGAAAGAACCGCACGGGATTTTTTCAATCAGCCCGGTTTCGGCAAGAATGACGTACGAAGCGCCCCTGAAAAAAGATACGGCGGCATTTATTGTATCGCTGCGAAGGACGTTGCTCGATATTCCCATGTTTTTATACCAGACAGCAATAGAACGCGATGGCAATTACGGCTACTATTTTTACGACTTCAATGCAAAAACCAACTGGATAATCAACCCCCGGAACCGGGTTTATTTAAGTTTTTATTCGGGCAAGGACAGCCAATATTATAACAATAACCGCGACGGCACCAACAGCAAACACCGTTATAGCTGGGGAAACATTACTTCGGTGTTTCGCTGGAACCACATTTTTTCTCAAAAACTGTTTTCAGATATTTCGGCCTACTACAGCCGGTACCAGCTTAACAACCACGGAAGTTCAGACTCGGGCGAACAGGAAGTTGTGTTCCGGGCCACATCCGATATGCAGGATTTAGCTTTGAAAGCAGACTTCGATTGGTACCTGTCACCATCTTATACAATAAGATTTGGGGGTAAAGCATCACGCATGCAGTTTGCCCCCAATATTGTTCAGATGAAAGGAATCGATACAGATATTCTTTTAAATGAAGAACAAAAAAACAATTCGTCTCATTTTGAATATTTTGCAGAACATAACCTGAACGCAGGTAAATTCAACCTGAACCTGGGAATGAGGGGCGCTACTTATATTACAGGAGAAAAAACCTACAACCACTTTGAGCCGCGGGCTGCATTTAAGTTTCGGTCGCACACCGGGTTTTCCGCCAATGCGTCCTATACGCAAATGACCCAGTTTATCCATTTGCTGACCAACTCGTCGCTGGGCATGCCAACCGACTTGTGGGTAGCGTCAACCGACGAGGTGAAACCGCAGGAAAGTGAGCAGGTATCGGCAGGCATTGAGCAGCGATTATCAAATTATGTGTTTGGTTTTGAAACCTATTACAAATGGCTGCGCGATGTTATCCGTTTTGAAGAAGGGGCTGTATTCCTGAGTTCGCAAGATACAAAATGGAACGAGAACATTTCGGTGGGCCGGGGCAGGGCTTACGGTGCTGAGTTCATGGCCAAAAAAGTTCACGGAAAATTGACCGGAATGCTTTCCTATACGCTGTCATGGTCCGAAAGGCAATTCAACGAAGTGAACCAGGGGCGCTGGTTTCCGCACAAATACGACCGGCGGCACGATATTTCTTTGCTGGGCGAATACCGGCTTTTTAAAAATGAATACCGTGAAAAATCTATTTCGTTCGGGTTTACCTTACAATCGGGCAACAACCTGAGCATGCCCGATGTGGAATACGAAGGAATGTATTTGCCGGGAGGCAGCGAAAATTCGCGCAGTGTACCCGACTGGCAGCAGTCAAAACAATCGTTCGATAATCCCAACAACCTGAAAATGCCCGTTTTTCACCACCTCGATTTGGGCTACAACACGAAAAGAAAAAAACAGAATGGAAAAACTTACACCTGGTCGTTCTCGGTTTACAACGTGTATAACCGCATGAATCCCTGGTACTATTACAAAAACCCCAGTGGCAAGGTAAAGCAGGTTTCCATCTTCCCGGTAATTCCGTCGGTGGGGTTTAAATATACGTTCTGAGGAAAGACTATGAGACACAAGATTGTTAGATACAAGATAATTAAGCACAGGATAAAAGACGATAGGAAACGGTTGTGGATAAGCATCTTCTTACGTCTTACGTCTTGATACTTAGCTCTTGATACTTGATACTAAAATCTTGATACTAATATTTAAAAATAAAAAACATGAAACGAGTACTACTATTTACATTGGCATTATTTGCAACAGGATTGTTGCACGGACAGGAGAAATTTGAAATTGGCCTGGTTGCAGGAGGCGGTTATTTCAATACGGGCGATTTGGAAAATGAGTTTGATTTTACCAACACCCTTTCTGCAAATGGCGGCGTTTACTTTTTGAAACCGGTTTTTAAACAACAGTTTGTTGAAACCGGCTTGCTCTTTAATTACAGGAAAACGGAGATAAATGAAACGTATCTAAGGGAGGATATGTCTTTAATTGGTGTGTCTTTAAATTCCCTGGAACTGCCCGTAAATTATGGCTTAAAACTGAACAATAACTGGATGGTAAAAGCCGGCCTTTCGGGAGCCTGGTTACTGGCTGAAAATATTGAGCGGGAAAAGTTTGAAATCAACGGGCAATTAGGCGTGGGCTACGATTTGAACCGCGTGAAAATTTTCCTGAACTACCAGCAGGGCATCAATAAAACTGACTTTATGTTAAGAGACGGTGACCGAGGGTTGTTTATTAAACACCGGAGATCGCTTTTAAAGCTGGATATAAATGTTCCAATTTTCAGATTGTAAATTATTCCCGGTTTTCACAGCACCGGCTTCAATTTTTTCATCCAGCCGGCCATCCGGTTTTGGGTGCCGATGTTGCCGGGCCCGATTAAAAGCAACCCGCCATCGGAGGTGCAAATAATCCGGGCTACCTGGTCTTTTACCGACACAAATTTCAGCACCTTTTCATCTACAAGGTTGCCGTTTTTATCCACAAATAATAGCCACGGACCCACTGAGCCTGTAAAAGAGGTTTCGCACTTTCCGCCGGCCATGATGTTGCCATCGGGTAAAACAGCGATTGCCGTTCCGCGTTCCGAGCCTTCGCGGTTGTAGTTCTGCGTCCAGAGTAATTTGCCATTGCTGTCCAGCTTACCAAGAAAAAAGTCATAATCCCAGATTTGCTCTTCAGTCGGTGCATCCGGGTTATAGCACAATCCTGCCCAGCCTCCCACCAGCAGCGAATTATCAGGAGAACAGCAAATACACTGCGGGGTAACTGTTTTTTCGGAAGACGGCAGCAACGATTTCCAAAGCAGATCGCCATCAGAATTTATCCGGTAAACCTGGATGGTGGGTTTTTCTTCGGGAGGTTTTACCTGGCAGGAAAAAGCGATGCTTCCGTCATCTAATGTTCTGATCGCATAACCTGAAACCGGAAAATCTTCTGCAAAAGTAAATGTGGCATTTACGGTTCCGGCTTCATCCAGTTTTTTCAAAACCACCTCCGGTTTATCATTCGTACCTTTAAACGTATTCAGCCACCAGGCACTTCCGGTGTCGTCAACAGCCACAAAGGTCCGCGACAATGAAGAAGACTGTTCAGCTTCTGAAATCCACCGGATGTTAAAGTCTGCATCCACAGCAATCAATCGTGCGAAAGATTCAGATTCCGAAAGAGATGAAATAGCTGCAATCAGAAATCCGGAATTTTTGTCTTTTTCAATATTGAAGGGAATGTCGTTTCCCGGATTTCCCAAAATTTTTGTTTTAATGGTATCACCGTTTTCGTTGCACTGCAGTATCCAGATGTCGAATCCCCGCTCACCGGGCATTTCGCGGGCTCCCAGCACAACAAACCCGCCGCCTGGCAATTCAACCGCATCCACAAAATAGTTGGGAGCGTCGATTTTCAATTGTTTTTCCCACACCAGTTCGGGTATTTGAGAAAAAACAATAAAAGATTGAAAAAGGAAAACAGAAAGGAGGAAAAGGTACCGATGGTTAGCTGAATTTTTCATGGCCGATGATTTTAGATGGTCAGTTGCCAATCATTATTACGATAAATAAAGGTGAATGTTCCGCGAAAAAATTTGTTGTTTTGTTTTATTTTTGAAAAAAAATTCATTCTTTTGAACTGAATTCATTACAAATGATTAAAAATACAAATACAATATGGCTGCCGTGGTGGGGTCTTCTTACTTAAAGTGAGGAGTTTATAGCCATATTGGTATTTTTTAAAGATATTCAAAATGGACCTGCTCCTCGAAAGGGCAGGTTTTTTTGTTTGTAATTGAAAAACAAAATGGTGGGGAGAGCTGTTGAAAGAGAATTCGAAATAAAATTGAAATGAAAGTTTATAGAAATACAAACTGGTGGTGGCGCAGCAACTTTTTACAATTTCCGTGAAGAGAGGCACCGCTATGCATCAGCAGGAAACGGCTCATCGAATCACGGTGAGCCGTTTTTTTTTAGCCCCTCCGGAGAGGGAGAGGAAAGAGAGAAGAAATGTATAAAATGACAGAAATAAATTATATAGCTTAATAAATGGCAGTTTCCCCAAGTCCCCCTTCGGGGGATTTAGGGGGTCAGAAAATGAAACAATAACAATCAAAATAATAAAATGAAAAAATTAAAATTCAAACCGGTAGTCCGCAAAATCCTGGCCGATACAGTCACGCCGGTCAGCATTTACCTGCGGCTACGAACGCTTTACCCGAAAGCCATTTTGCTGGAAAGCTCGGATTACCACGGACATGAAAATGCCTACTCGTTTGTGTGTTTCAATCCGGTAGCCTGCTTCACAGTGAATAACAGCGAGGTAACCCGCGAACTGCCGGACAAGGAAAAAGTAAAGTTCATGCTGTCGGAAAAGCGGAAACTGCACGATGAACTGGACAGCTTTTTTAAACTGTTCGATGTGGATTCCGATGAAATTGAATTGCCTGCCAACGGTCTTTTTGGCTACATCAATTTTGATGCGGTGCAGCATTTCGAGAACATTCAATTTACGGCTGAGAAAAAGGAAGCTTACCAGATCCCGGAGGTGAAGTACTGTTTCTACAAGTACATTGTGGCCATCGACCATCACAAAAACCGGATTCACATGGTGGAAAACCTGCAGGAAGGCGAAGCGTCGCAAATGGATTACATTCATCATTTGCTCATCAATCTGAACTTTTCCACCATCAAATTTCAGCCTAAAAACAACGAAACGTCAAACATTACCGACGAGGAGTACAGGCAGATGGTGACAAAAGGAAAGCAACACTGCTACCGCGGCGACGTGTTCCAGATTGTGCTGAGCCGCCAGTTTTCGCAGGAGTTTGAAGGCGATGATTTTAATGTGTACCGCGCGCTGCGTTCCATTAATCCGTCGCCTTATTTGTTTTATTTCGATTATGGCAGCTACCGCATTTTTGGTTCCAGTCCGGAGGCTGAGTTGCGGGTAAACAACAACAAAGCGACCATCCATCCCATTGCCGGGACTTTTAAACGCACCGGCAACGACGACCAGGACCGCGAACTGGCCGAGCAACTTAGCAAAGATCCGAAAGAAAACGCCGAACACGTGATGCTGGTGGATTTGGCCCGCAATGACCTGAGCAGGAATGCCGAAAATGTGCAGGTGGAAACTTACCGCGAAGTACAGTTTTATTCGCATGTGATTCATTTGGTTTCGCAGGTTACCGGCGACATTACCGACGACACCAACCTGATAAAGGTTTTGGGCGAAACATTCCCTGCCGGTACGCTATCCGGAGCGCCAAAATACAAGGCAATGGAACTCATCGACCGGTACGAAAACCAGAACCGCGGTTACTACGGCGGCTGCATCGGGTATCTCGGTTTCGACCGTTCAGTGAATCATGCCATCATGATTCGTTCATTCCTGAGTAAAAACAACCGGCTTTTTTACCAGGCCGGTGCCGGAATTGTAGCCGATTCGAAAGAAGAAAACGAGCTGCAGGAAGTGAACAACAAACTGGCAGCGCTGAAAAAAGCAATTGAAATGGCGAAAGAGATTAACTAGGAGCCTCTCCCCAACCCTCTCCAAAGGAGAGGGAGTAAGAGAAGCCCCTTCCCCAGGGGGAAGGGAAATAAGAAAAAGAATCTTGCAAAAAAATAGAAAATGATATCAAAAGAAAATAGTCAAAAAAAGAGCTCGCCCCAAACTCCCTCCTTTGGAGGGACAAAGGGAGGCCGCATTCTTGTTATAGATAATTACGATTCGTTCACCTACAACCTGGTACATGCCATAAAAAAGATTACAGGTTTGCCGGTGGATGTGTTCCGCAACGACGAGATTGCACTGGACCAAATTGAGAAGTACGACAAAATTGTACTTTCTCCGGGGCCCGGACTGCCTGAGGAATCCGGGTTGCTTTTGGACATCATTAAAACTTATGCTCCGAAAAAAAGCATCCTCGGCGTGTGTCTGGGCCACCAGGCAATTGGTGAAGCATTTGGAGGCGAACTGCGCAACATGAACCGCGTAATTCACGGAATGGCCACATCGGTTAAACGAACTGCCAGTCGCTCTGTTCTTTTCACCGGGTTGCCCGAATCGTTCGAGGTGGGGCGCTACCACTCCTGGATTGTGGAGAAGGAAAACCTGCCCGAATGTTTCGAAGTGACAAGTTTCGACAACAAAGGAATGA
This sequence comes from Tangfeifania sp., assembly GCF_055108615.1. Lineage (NCBI taxonomy): Bacteria > Pseudomonadati > Bacteroidota > Bacteroidia > Marinilabiliales > Prolixibacteraceae > Tangfeifania > Tangfeifania sp. Next base: position 10,144 of record NZ_JBSQIC010000045.1, read on the forward strand.
TTATGTCGATGAAACACACAACATTTGACTTGGAAGGCGTTCAGTTTCATCCCGAGTCGGTTTTAACACCGCTTGGCGAAAAAATGATTGAAAACTGGTTGAAAAAACCTTCCATCCAATAATTAGCGGGGATATGCAGGATAAAAACAGGCCCTGGCTTCAGCCTGGGCATTATGTAGTTCAAAAAGAAAATCGAAGTGCGTCCACATCAATTCAAAAAAGAAAAAATGTTACACGCACCGCAAAATAAAATTTGATTAACATGAAAAATACTTTGGAATTTTTATTTAAGGGAAACACACTTTCCCGGGTTGAAGCACGGCAAAGTTTGCTGGAAGTGGGAAAAGGAATGCACAGCGAGGTGGAGTTCGCTTCGTTTCTTACGGTTTTTAAAATGCGGCCCATGGTGTCCGAAGAGCTGGCAGGGTTTCGCGATGCCATGTCCGAATTGTGCCTGGTAACCGACCTCTCGGATTATGACCCCATCGACGTGGTGGGAACCGGCGGCGACGGAAAAAACACGTTCAACATTTCCACGCTGGCCTGTTTTATTATAGCAGGTGCCGGCGTGAACGTGGCCAAACACGGCAACTACGCCGTTTCATCCACCAGCGGTTCTTCCAATTTGCTTGAATTAATGGGTTACCAATTCAGCAACGACCCGGCCAAACTGAAAAACGATTTGGATAAAAGCAACTTCTGTTTTATGCACTCACCGCTTTTTCATCCGGCCATGAAACACATTGCGCCGGTGCGCCGTGCGTTGAAAGTCCAGACTTTCTTCAATATGCTGGGACCGATGATTAATCCTTCCTCGCCAAAATACCAGGTTTTGGGTGTAAACAATAAAGAAAATTTCAATCACTACAAAAATGTGTATAAAACCCTTGATGTAAATTTTACGGTCATCAACAGCAACGACGGGTATGACGAGGTTTCGCTGACCGATTCAACCCGTTTTGCACAAAAGAAAACCGAAGGTTATCTTGCGCCGGCAGATTTCGGGTTTGAAAAAATTCACCCCGAAACCATTTACGGCGGGGACACCATTGAAGAGGCCGCACGGATTTTTATGGATATTCTAAAAGGAGAAGGTTCACCAGAGCAGAACAACGTGGTGGTAGCCAATGCCGGATTGGGCCTGAACCTGGTTCATCCTGAAAAAAGTTTGCCGGAATGTGTGGAAATGGCCGGCGAATCGTTGAAAAGCGGAAAAGCATTACAAAAACTGAAAGCAGTGGTTGACTGAAAAAAATAGCACCGTCCCTGCCTCTGTCGGCAGACAGGCTTTAGGGCGGTGAAAATTAAGAACATATGATATAAAAAGGAATTTCTGAAAAATGGTAAAATCTAAAATACCATTTTTCAGAAATTCCAGGTCGCAGATTAATTTAAACGCGACACCGTCCTGAAGGGCGGTGCTAAACAAGAAACATGAACATTCTCGATAAAATAGTTGAAACAAAAAAGGCAGAAGTTGACCGGCAGCAAAAAGTGATGCCGTTGGCGCAGCTCAAAAAATACCCCGGTTACCAGCGGAAATGCAACTCACTGAAAACGGCTTTGCAAAAACACAATTCTACAGGAATCATTGCCGAGTTTAAACAGAAGTCGCCTTCCAAAGGGGAAATCAATTTTGGGGTGAAAGTGGAAGAAGTGACCATAGGATATACCGAAGCCGGCGCAACCGGATTGTCCGTTTTAACCGATTACGAATACTTTGGCGGAACACTGGCCAATCTGGCCAAGGCACGCGAGGTCAATCCGGAAATTCCGATTCTTCGCAAAGATTTTATGATTAACATCTACCAGATTATGGAGGCAAAAGCGTTTGGTGCCGATGTCATTCTGCTCATTGCCGCCTGCCTGGAAAAAGAACAGGCGGAAACACTGGCAAAAAAAGCAAAAAGTCTGGGAATGGAAGTTTTGATGGAAGTGCACAATGCCGAAGAGCTGAAAATAATAAACGACTTTGTGGATATTGTAGGTGTGAACAACCGCAATTTGAAAACTTTTGAAGTGGATGTGGAAACCTCGGTGAAACTGGCTAAGCTTATTCCCGAACGCTTCGTAAAAATTTCGGAAAGCGGACTTGCCGAAGCGGAAACTATTCGTTATTTAAAAAAGCATGGTTTTAAAGGCTTTCTGATGGGCGAAACTTTTATGAAAACGGAAAACCCGGAAGAAGCGTGCAGGAAGCTGGTTGAAAGTTTATAGCACCGTCCCTGCCTCTGTCGGCAGACAGGCTTTAGGGCGGTGTCAGAGATAAACAATTGCACAAGTTTTGGCATGTATTTTTGTGGCAACGCAAACAAAAATCATGACAAAAAATAACTGAAATATTTGATATTATGGTTGATAACCTGAAAATAAAAGTCTGCGGGATGAAATACACCGCAAACCGCGAAGCAGTAGAAAAACTGCCGGTGGATTTTCTGGGGTTTATTTTCTACCCGAAATCGAAGCGGTTTGTGGGGGAAAATACTGATCCCGGGCTTTTCAATTCAGCCAAAACCAAAGTGGCAGTGTTTGTGGATGAAAACGCGTTTGAAATTCTGGGTCTGACAAAAAATCTTGGTTTTGAATTCGTTCAGCTGCACGGAAAAGAAAATTCCCAAACCTGCCGGATGTTAAAAAAACAGGGACTGAAAGTAATTAAAGCGTTCAACCTGAATGATTCATTTAAATTTGAAAAACTGCGGGAATATGAACCGACGGTGGATTATTTTTTGTTCGACACAAAAACTGATTTGCCGGGTGGTTCAGGTAAAAAATTCAACTGGGAAATCCTTGAAAAATACCAGGGAACCGTTCCCTTCTTTTTAAGTGGGGGAATCGGACCGGAGGATGCAGAAGCAATCAAAAAGCTGAAACACCCGCTGCTTTGCGGCATCGATCTGAACAGCGGTTTTGAAGATAATCCCGGAATGAAGAATGTTGGAAAATTGAAAGAGTTTATTACTAAAATACCTATGTGACCTATGTGCCCATTGTGGTTGAAAGAAATACATAGACACATAGAACACATAGAAAAAGATAAAATACATGAAATACACTGTAAACGAAAAAGGATATTACGGGGAGTTTGGCGGGGCCTGGATTCCTGAGATGATGTACGCCAATATCGATGAACTCAGGTGCCGTTACCTGGAGATTATCGAATCACCTGAATTCAGAAAAGAGTTCGACCAATTGCTGAAAGATTACGTGGGGCGGCCGTCGCCACTCTACTTTGCAGGTCGGCTTTCAGAACACTACGGCACAAAAATTTACCTGAAACGCGAGGATTTGAACCACACCGGCTCGCACAAGCTGAACAACACAGTCGGTCAGATTCTGCTGGCCGAAAAGCTGGGTAAAACCCGCATTATTGCCGAAACCGGAGCCGGTCAGCATGGTGTGGCCACCGCAACTGTTTGTGCGCTCAAAGGAATAAAGTGTGTGGTTTACATGGGTAACCTCGATGTGCAGCGGCAGGCACCCAACGTGAAAAAAATGAAAATGCTGGGTGCCAAAGTGATTCCCGTTCACAGCGGCAACAAAACGCTGAAAGATGCCACCAACGAAGCCATGCGTGACTGGATTAACAATCCGGAAGATACGCACTATATCATTGGTTCGGTGGTGGGGCCGCACCCGTTCCCCGACATGGTTGCCCGGTTTCAGTCGGTCATCAGTAAAGAGATGAAAAGCCAGCTTCTGGAACAAACCGGCAGCGAATTTCCAACCCGGATTTTAGCATGTGTGGGTGGAGGAAGTAATGCCGCCGGCGCTTTTTACCACTACCTGGACGATGAACAGGTGGAACTGATTGGCGTGGAAGCCGCCGGAAAAGGGCTCGATACCGGTGAAACAGCGGCCACATTGTTAGTGGGTTCACCGGGCGTGCTGCATGCCAGCCGCACGATGCTCATGCAAAACCGCGACGGGCAGATTACCGAGCCGTACTCCATTTCCGCCGGACTCGACTATCCGGGAATAGGACCGATGCATGCGCACCTGTTTAAAACCGGCAGGGCAAAATACATTGCAGCAACTGATGAAGAAGTGTTAAACGCTGCACTTTTGCTAACTCAAAAAGAAGGAATCATCCCGGCGCTGGAATCAGCTCACGCACTGGCCGCTCTCGATAAAATAAAATTAAATCCCGACGATGTAAATGTCGTAAACCTTTCGGGCAGTGGCAACAAAGATATGGAAACGTATTTGAAGTATTTTGGGTATTGAAGCCCCTCTCCAACTTCTCCCCAAAGTGGAGAGGCTAAAAAAAATCTATTTGTTAATGAAAATCGAAACAAAAATAAATACCTTCTGAAGTCCCTTTGGGGGATTTAGGGGGCTAAATCTTTCAATAATGAAAAACAGAATCAATCAACTTTTTGAAACGAAAAAAGAGAATATATTTTCGGTCTATTTTACGGCCGGTTTTCCTAACCCGGACAACACCGTTGAAATCATTCAGGAACTGGAAAAAAACGGCGTGGACCTCATTGAAATCGGCATTCCGTTTTCGGATCCCACTGCCGACGGGCCAACCATTCAACACAGCAGTGAAATTGCCCTAAAAAACGGGATGACGCTAAAACTGCTTTTTGGGCAGCTTAAAAATATTCGTGAATCAGTAAATATTCCGCTTATTTTAATGGGTTATTTCAACCCTGTAATGCAGTTTGGCCTGGAACAGTTCTGCAAAAAATGCAGCGAAACCGGAATCGACGGTGCTATTTTGCCCGACCTGCCTTTGGAAGAATTTGAAACGCACTACCGGGAGCATTTCAGAAAAAACAATTTGCACAATATTTTGCTGATCACACCGCAAACTCCGGAAGCTCGCATCAGGAAAATCGACGAGTCATCAAACGGTTTTATTTACATGGTTTCATCGGCATCGACCACCGGTGCCGGCAAAAAAGTGGAAGATTTTCACCAGGATTATTTCGAGCGGATTCAGCAAATGAACCTGAAAAATCCGCGCATGATTGGTTTCGGAATTTCAGACCACGACACCTTTGCCAATGCCTGCAAATATGCTAGCGGAGCAATTATTGGCAGTGCATTTGTAAAAGCACTTCAATCCGGAAATGAACTCCAAAATTCCATCAGCGATTTCACCAAAAAAATCACCGGAAACACAAAAACCACGGCAAAAAGTTAAAACCACATTGTCAATGTTATAAAACAGGTTTCCAAGGGGCTCAGGGTAACCGGCAATAATACAGCCAGATAGAAAAAGACTATTTTGTATGCTATTGTTAATGATTGTTAAACCCTATTTTGCAACATACGGTTTATATAAAAATGATGTTATATTAATAGTCGATTCATTAAATCTAAAAATGAAGAGCCATGCTAGAATACGCTAAGATTATTTTACCAAAAGTGAGCTTCAGTAAACAACTGTTCAGGAAAGAACTCACAAAATGCCTGCACTGGATTGAACCTGACGAAGTGCAGGAATTGCACGATTGGTGCTACGAAAATTTTAAAGATAAGTATCCCGATGTATTGGCTGATGTATTTGCCTGCATCGCGGCGTAACAATTTTCAGGCGGGATATATTCCCGCCTTTTTTTGAATTTTACTTTTCTGTTTCTGTCAATAACAAAAATAGTAAAAAGGGTGTTTTGGCATTTATAAAAATATAAAAAACCTGCCCGGATGGGACAGGTTTTTTATGCCGAATTTGTAATGAAATCTATTTCCGATCAGCACCCTGGCGTTCGAACATCCAGCCCGGATATTCAGGTGCCAGCTTGCTTACTTCATCCAGTTTCGCGAGTTCATCCTGTGTCAACTCAATTTCCACGGAATTCAGGTTATCTTCCAGCTGCGCAGGTTTTTTCGCACCAATAATTACTGCAGATACAGCGGGCTGGTGCAGCAACCAGGCGAGTGCAATTTGTGCTACCGATACATTTTTATCAGCCGCAATTTTTTCCATCACTTCCACAATATCGAATGCCTTTTCTTTGTCAACCGGTGGAAAATCGTATTCCACACGACGCCCCTCTTTGGTTTCCTTGTTGCGGCCATATTTACCACTCAGCAAACCTCCGGCCAGCGGGCTCCAAACCATCAATCCAATATTTTGATCGAGCAGTAACGGAACGATTTCACGTTCGAGCTCACGTCCGGCGAGGGTATAATAGGCCTGCAACGAAACAAACTTACTGAGGTGGTTTCGCGCAGAAATTCCCTGCGCTTTCATAATTTGCCAGGCCGCCAGGTTGCTGCATCCAATGTAACGAACTTTACCGCTTTTCACCAGCGAATCGAGCGCTTCAAGCGTTTCTTCCAGCGGAGTTAATGCATCGAAACCATGAATCTGGTACAAATCGATGTAATCCATGTTCAACCGTTGCAAACTTTCGTCAGCCTGTTGCAGAATATGTTTCCGGGTGAGTCCCGAATCATTGACACCTTCTCCCATTTGTCCGCGCACTTTGGTGGCAATTACCAGGTCGTCGCGTTTCAAGCCCAAATCGCGGATGGCCTGGCCGGTCATCTTTTCGCTCAAGCCTTCGCTGTAAACGTTGGCGGTGTCAATAAAGTTGATACCACTGTCAACCGATGTTTTAACCAGTTCATTTACCTGGTCCTGTGGTAAAGCGCCTATGGCGGTCCACATTCCGCGGCCACCAAATGTCATGGTCCCCAAACACAATTCGGAAACTTTTAGTCCGGTATTTCCCAATAAATTATACTTCATGTCTAAAATAGTTTATGATTATAAATAAAGTAAGATCACTTGTATCTTTTCTTTAAAACATGTGAATTTAAAAAAAAGTTTAGAGAAAAACATTTTCTTTTTATTAAATAACTATTTAAACTTATGTCCTTTATTTTGAATAGTTGAATAATCAGTATTTTTAACACATGAATTATGAATGTTTGATTTGCCAGGTAAAATCGCTGCAACAGCGGCTCGATAAATATGAAATTCCGGAAGAAAAAAGAGACCATGTGGTAAGTGAAATGCTGAAAAAAATTGCATTCACCGATCTGGGAAACAGCTTCTATAGGAAATAAAAAAGGCAAAAACCATTTTGTACCTGGGTGACAATTGCGGCGAAATTGTACTCGACAAACTTTTTCTTGAAACCATTTCACATTCCAATGTTTGGTTTGCTGTGCGTGAAACACCTGTGCTGAACGATGCTACCGAAAAAGAAGCACGCGAGGTGGGGATTCATCACGTGGCAAAAATTATTTCCAATGGCGACGATGCTCCTTCTACACTTTTACACCGGATGAGCCCACAGTTTAAAAAAACCTGCCGGCAAGCCGACCTCATCATTTCAAAAGGGATGGGAAATTACGAGGGATTGATGTTTGAAACCGACCCGCGACTTTTCTTTTTACTCATGGTGAAATGCCCGGTTATTGGACAAAAAATTAGCGCAGAAAAAGGAGAATTTGTTGTAAAAAGAAGCCAAAATTGCTCTACCCTTTTGGCACCAGTGTAACCAGGGGTATAATTATTTCCTCGAGCGAAATGCCGCCATGCTGGAAGGTATCTTTGTAATAATTGGCGTAGTAATTATAGTTGTTCGGATAGGCAAAAAAGTCGCTGCCATGGGCAAAAATATAGCTGGTACTCACATTACGCGACGGCAAAAATGCCAGCTTTGGATCGCGTACTTCAAATACCTGTTTTGATTTGTAATTCAGATTTCTACCCAGTTTGTAACGCAAATTGGTGTTGGTTTCACGGTCGCCAATCACCTTCACCGGGTTGTTCACCCTGATGGCACCGTGGTCGGTGGTTACAACAATATGAATGTTATTCTCGGCCAGGCTTTTTATAAGCTCCAGCAGCGATGAATGATTAAACCAGCTCAATGTTAACGACCGATAGGCCTTTTCGTTATTGGCCAGTTCGCGTAACATCTCCATTTCGGTGCGGGCGTGCGAAATCATGTCCACAAAATTGAAAACCATTACCGACAAATCGTTGTCAAGAATATTCCTGAAGCTATCGGAAGTTTGACGATCGCGCCGGATTCCGGAAACTTTCTCAAAATACAACTTCTCATCCCGGCCGCTCCGTTTCAACTGCCGACGCAGGAGTTCTTCTTCGTGCCTGTTTTTATGCCCCTCATTATCATCGTCTTCCCACAATTCCGGATACACTTTTTCTATTTCCGAAGGCATTAAACCTGCAAACATGGCATTGCGCGCATACATGGTTGCGGTGGGCAAAATACTGTAATAAAGCTCATCGGATTCAGTACGAAAATACTCACTAAAAACAGGGCTGAGCGTCCGCCACTGATCGAAGCGAAAATTATCGATAACCAGCACAAAAACTTTCTTTCCTTCATCGAGTAACGGAAAAACGCGTTCCTTAAAAATATCGGGCGATAACAGCGGCCTTTCTCCCGGATCGCGGTTCAGCCAATCCAGGTAATTTTCTTTTACAAACTTGAAAAAGGCTGTGTTGGCATCCTCTTTTTGCATGTTCAGCACCTCATCCATCGCGGCATCTTCAGAAGTACCCAGTTCAATTTCCCAGTGAACCAGCTTCCGGTAAACATCAATCCACTCTTCCCAGGAGAGCCGTTCGTTAATTTTCATTCCCAGCTGCGAGAACTGCATTTGATAAGCCGAAGTGGTCTGTTGTGTCACCAATCTTTTCTGGTCGATGTTTTTTTTGAGTGTCAGCAGAATTTGCTTGGGATTAACAGGCTTAATGAGGTAATCATCAATTTTTGAACCAATGGCCTCATCCATAATATTTTCTTCCTCGCTTTTGGTAATCATTACCACCGGCACATTGGGCGAAAGTGTTTTTATCTGGTTCAGGGTTTCGAGCCCCGACATTCCCGGCATGTTTTCATCCAGAAAAATAATATCGAAAAACTGTTGTTTTACCTTTTCAACAGCATCGCTGCCGTTGTTGGCAGTTTCAACTTCGTAATCCTTTTCCCTTAAAAAAAGAATGTGCGGACGTAATACATCTATTTCATCATCAACCCAAAGTATAAATGGTTTCCTCATGTTTCCTGTTTTAAATTGTTTTTCAAATTCGGCCCCGGTTCCCGGAAATGCCCTTGCCGGTAAAATTGTAAGATGAATGTTATTCAGATTTCATCACTGTTTATTCAGCTAACGGTAAAGTTACAAACAAAAAAAGTGCCTCCACAGGAGTTAACAAACTTTAACCTGCAAACTCTATTCCCCGAGGTAAATCTGCTTGTAGAAATCCATGTAATCGGTAATGTTTTTTTCCTCCATGAAAATCCCGAAATTCTCTTCCGTGATAAGAAAATTACGATAACTTCCCTGCCCCAGCGGAGCATAAAGATCGCGGTTTTGCACAATGGTACGGAAGTAGCGGGTAGCTGTTTCTTTATCGGGGAAACCGCTTACCACAATATTTTCACGGAATTCGTCGAGTGGTTGTTCTTCAATAACAAGGTTCAGCGAATCGTTGCCAAGCGAGTTGAACTGCTCAATTCCGCTAATAAATTCTGCTTTCTGAACTCCTTCAACCGGAATTACAAACACGAAGAGGTGTGGTTTATCAATTTCCAGGTTATAAGGCCCGGAATATTCTTCCGGTTCTTCCGGAACCACCTGTACCGTTTCAGTTGTTCCTGTTGCTTCAGCAGTTTCTGTGGTTCGGGTTTCTGTAGTGCCCCGCTGCGACTGATCGCGGTTAACGTAATTATTACGGAAGAACCCGATGTAATCATCCACATTTTCTTCTTCCATCAACGCTTCAAGGTTTTCTTCGGTAATAAGGAAATTCCTGTAAGTTGTCCTACCAAGCGGTTCGAATAAATCGCGGTTCAACACCACACTCCGGAAATAAGACATGGATTCGTTAAGCGATGGAATACCCTGCACGATGAGCAGCTGGTAATCGCCTGATGTTTGCAACTCCTGTCCCAGGTTCCAGGACCTGTACTCGTTGCGGTTAAATTCGGCAAAGCCTCTCAGCGCCTGGCGCATCGACAAACCGAGATCTTTCACCGCCAAAACAAACAGTTGTGTGGTATCGATATCGGTGGAGAAAAGCCCTTCCTGCCCGGCACCGGTTTCAACCACCACAAATTCGCCCCGTTCACGCAGCATTTCCTCTTCTTCACGGGCTTTGGCCATCATTTCTTCAGGAGAAAGTTCAGGTTCCTCGTTGCTGAAATCAGAACCGATAAACCGGCTGTAGTTTTTAACAAAAAATTTGAGGTAGTCAGCAATTGATTGCTCCGATAATATTTGCCTGTAATTGGTTGAAGAAATGGCAAAATTAACGTAGTCAACATCGCTGAGGGTTTGGAAAACCGGGGCATTCCGGATAATTGCCCGGTGGTAAATCACCCCGTTTTCTTTATTTTCAAGGGCGCGAACAACCACAAGGCTCAGTTCCTCATTCAGGTTTTCGGTTTCAATATCAAAATCTTTCCGGGTATAGTGGTCGATGTTGTAGTTGGCAATATCGAACCTGAGCCGGTTCAAATCAATGTCAGCGCTGCGCGGATAGGCAATTACAAAGTAGTGCAGTAAATCCTCCTCGTACGAAAACTTCCCGCCAAACTCGTCATTCTCCATTCTGTCTTCCATCAGCACTTCTTCATTCTGGATCTCCTCGTTAATGTAGCCCATGTCCACCAGTTTCTGGTAATCGGCAAGGGTACTGTCCTGAATAAGGGTGAGAATTTCAGTGGCCAGCGGCGTTGGTTCGGCAGCCGGATATTGTTGAATATAATTCTCAAGGAGGTTTTCAAAATTATGAATGTCGGTTTGGGTTCCCTGCGCAATGGTGCCCATAAAATCAATTTTGGGAAGCACCACACTGTCGGGTTCCAGCTCTTTCATCGAGTTGGTGAGTGAAATCACATTGCGGTAATTACCCGAGCGGTAGTTCTGGAATGTTTGTTCGTACAGGCTGTTCAGACTGTCGGTACGGGCTTCCATTTCAACAAAAAAGTTGGGATTGGTAAGGTACTGCGCGTATTTACTGTCGGGGAACTGCGATATAATCAGGTTGCGGTAATAATTTGCCCGTTCGGTGTTGCCCATTAACTCATACAAATCGTATAAATCGAAATAGGAAGACAGCACATAATCATTTTCGGGATAGCGCTCAATCAACTCTTCGAAAGCTTCTGCCGAGCGTTCGTAGTTTGAAAATTCCGACTTATAAATTTTCCCGGCATTATACAATGCATCGATAATGCGTTGGTGCGAAATTTCCATCAAAGAATCGGTTAGGGGCAAGTCCTGGGTGTAAAATTCCTTTTTCAACGGATCATCCACCTTCATTTCCATTTGGGCTGAATCAGCCTGGGCAAATTCATCCATCTCCTCGCCGGTAAACGTTCCCTTGTTGGAACGCCGCCAGTTGTCTTCCAGTTGCCGCTGTCCCCATCGCTGGCGGAAGGTAACCCGCCCGTACGAAACAGTTTGCGGATTGTAAAAATACCATCCGGTGCCCTGCTGCCCGCTTCCCATGCCCATCCGGTAGCGGTTCGAACGGTAGTAGCCCTGGCTGCGCTGATCCTGCATGACCAGGTTTTCGGCATTTCGCTGGCGTTCCTGTTCTTCGCGCATCAGCCGGGCAATCAGCGATTCGCGCTCCATCTCGGGCATTTGTGCTATTTGCTGCAGGCTGTCCTCCCGTTCCACGGTCATTAAATTATCAGTAAGGTTGGTAAGACTGCGGTATTTTGACTGCAGCGAATTGTAATTGGGGTAGGTTTCGTCGATAATAATCATGGCACTGTCGTAGTAGGCTTGTGCCTCGCGGTATTTCAAATCCTCAAAATACAAATCGGCAAGCGTAATAGCCGACTGTGCCCGCTGGAACTGGTTGTTGAAACTGTTTGCCACCGATTTCCGATAGCTGTCAATGGCCTCGTCGCGGTTACCCTCTGTTAGCTGAATGTTCCCAAGGGCATAGTAAATCTGATCGCGAAATTCAACGTTCTTTTTGTCGCGCAACATTTTACGCAACTCTTTTTTATTCTCTTCAAGATTACCTTCTCCTGAGAACGTACCGGCGGCATTTACTTTTGCATTAAACGCCATTTTATAATCAGGATTCATTTTGGTAACTGCCTCATAGGCTTCGGCTGCCAAAAGCGGCTTGCCAATCTCTTCGTACAACTGCGCTTCAATGTACTGGAGCCGGGCTTTGTCTTTTCGCCAGAAAGTTTTTCCGAGGGCAATATCAATAAATTTAATGGCCTCGTTGTATTCCTCCTGTTTCATGTAATAATCGGCAGTGGCAACGGCCAGTTCGCGCTCCAGGTTGCGCGGAAAATCAGGTTCTCCCTGAACCGTTTGTATCATTTCCGATGCTTCTGCAAATCGTTCCAGTTCGGAATAGCTCCTGATTAAAAAAATGTAGGCTTCGTATTTTGCATCGCCATCTGGGTATTTGCGGAGAATGTAAGAAAGATTATCGATGGCCGCCATAAAATTGTGCTGATAGTAATAAGCTTTCCCCATGAGCAGGTAGCTGTCGTCAATCCAGGGGTTAAACTCCTCCTGGCTGGCAAACTCCTGGTACCTGCGGGTACGTCGGCGCCGGCGTTTGGGCTTGGCGGTAATCGAATGCAGTTCTATTAATTTCGACGCTTTAATAACCGCATTGTCCATATCCGATTTCACCAGGTTGGCTGCTGAAGGATCGCTGGCCTTGTAAATGGGAAGCAGGCGGGTGTAATCATTTTCAATGCTTTCTTCAATTCGTTCCAGGCCATTTTGGAGGCTTTCGTTTCCGTTAAAGTAAACATTGTATTTTGAAGTTACCTTGTGAAATGCACGCGAAGCAAAGGTGTTCTTTTCAGTTGAACACCTCTGGAAAAGCGGCACTAACATAAGTAGCAGCAGTACCCCGATGGTATGTGAAAAATAGTGCTTCAAACAGTAATTTTAACCAGCTTTAGGAATAAACTCATTTTCGGGTAGAATATTGTAAAACACCGTTCACTTTTATTCCCTTGCGGGGACACAAAAATAATAATTTTTGCAGTGCTGCAATTTCGGTCATTTATGGGATAAGAAAACTATTTTTTTCACCCACCTCCTATTTCCGGGTAATTTTCACCTTTTTGGTTGGCGCCCTTTTAATGTTGCGCAAATGCACCTGGTGAACAAGGCTTTTTGCCACATCGTCAAATGCCATTCCGGTCACCGAATCAGGATGGGTAGCTGATGGATTGCCTTCGTCGCCCCCTTCGCGGATACTTTGCACAATGGGTATTTGGCCCAGCAAATTCAAACCCAGTTTTTCGGCCAGTTTTTTGCCGCCGTCCTGTCCGAAAATGTAGTACTTGTTTTCAGGCAATTCGGCCGGGGTAAACCAGGCCATATTTTCTACCAGCCCAAGCACCGGCACATCAATGGATTTGCTCTGGAACATACTGGCACCACGCACCACGTCGGCCAACGCCACATCCTGCGGGGTGGTTACAATAATTGCCCCGGTTACCGGAACGGTTTGCACCAGTGTTAAATGAATATCGCTGGTTCCGGGCGGCAGATCGATGAGCAGGTAATCGAGCTCGCCCCAGTGGGCATCCATCATCAACTGCTTCAGGGCATTGGATGCCATGGGCCCGCGCCAGATAACAGCACTGTCGGTATCCACAAAAAAGCCGATGGAAAGGAATTTCACGCCATATTTTTCAACCGGGTGGATCATATCGCGCCCGTCAATTTTCTCTCCTGTGGGACGGGCACCCTCGGTGCCAAACATTTTGGGAATGGATGGCCCGAAAATATCAGCGTCAATCAATCCCACTTTAAATCCCTGTTGCGCCAGTGCCACCGCGGTATTAACTGCTACGGTAGATTTACCCACGCCGCCTTTGCCCGATGCAACGGCTATGATGTTTTTCACGCCCGGCAGTACAGGGCGCTCCATATCGTGCAGAAACTTCACGGTAATGTTGTCTTCAATCTCCACCTCATCGCCGAGGTATTTTTTTAAGGCATTTTCGCAGGCAATTACCAGCGGTTTAATATTGGGGTCGTTGCTTTTTTGGAAAACCAGTGAAAAACTCACCCGTTTCCCGGCAATCCTGATTTCCTGCACCATGTCGAGCGAAACAATGTCTTCTTCGCTACCGGGGTATTTAATAGTTCGTAGTGCGTCGGTCACGTTTTTGGGGACAATTAATTTATTCGGTATATCTGACATAACAATCCTGTATTTAAATGAATTGCAAAATTAAAAAATATCCAGGTAAAAGTGGTGCGTTACCGGGTTTTTATTTAGAGAGATTCTAAATACTTGGGGCTATAACTTTCATAATTTTTAATACATTTATCTGCAAGAAATAAAAAGGAGTTAATTGGGTCAGAAAAGAAAACATGGATTACTGCATTTATGAAAGAAACATTTTTCCCAAAAAGAATCATTCATATAATTGGGTTACTCTTTGCTTCATTATTGCTTGCAATGCCTTTTTTCTTTTTTGTTGGTGTTAATTCGAACACAGCAAGAACATGTTATGAAATAAGTTGACTGTTTAATATTTGTTTGCTATCTTTACGGAATGGAAGATGATAGTAAATTACTTGAGAAGCTTGATGTGGTTTTGCCAATTTTAAATGAGCAGCAAAAACGAATATACTTAGCCGCTGAGTCAAAATATCTTGGGCGTGGAGGAAAGACCAGGATTGAAAGACTGGCCGGTGTTTCGCATAACACAATAAATAAAGGAATAAAAGAAATAGAATCAGGGAAACCTATTGAATTTAATCAACAATTAAGAAAAGAAGGGGGAGGAAGAAAAAGAAAAATCACAGAAGAGGTTTGGTCTCATATTGAACGGTTTATAGAGCCGCATACGAGAGGAGAGCCCCAATCCCCCCTCCAATGGGTCAGCAAGAGCCTTAGGAACATTGAGGCTGAGTTGAAAAAGCAAGGATTGAACATTAGCTATAGGGTTGTAGGGGAATCTTTAAAAGAAAAAGGTTTTAGTTTGCAAGCCAATAGGAAAACTTTTGAAGGCAAAGGACATGAAGACAGAAATGCGCAGTTCGAGTTTATTAACCGGCGGGTTGAATGTTATTTTTCTGAGCAGCAGCCAGTAATATCAGTAGATGCAAAGAAAAGGGAGTTAATCGGGAATTATAAAAACAATGATACGGAATGGCGACCAAAGGGCTCCCCGGAAGAAGTGAATGCCTATGATTTTTTGACAGATGCAGAAGGAGTGGCGATACCTTATGGAATTTATGACCTCAAGAAAAATAACGGCTGGGTAAACATTGGAATAACAAAAGATACTGCTGGATTTGCAGTTCAAAGCATAAGAAATTGGTGGTACAATATGGGAATATATTATCATAACATGGCCACCTCCCTACTTATTACAGCAGATGGGGGCGGCAGTAACAGCTCAAAAGGAAAGCTTTGGAAATATGAATTGCAAAAATTGGCGAATGAATTGGGAATGGCAATTGAGGTTGTACATTTTCCGCCTGGTACCAGTAAATGGAACAAGATAGAGCATAGACTATTTTCATATATTTCAAAAAACTGGAGAGGAAGGCCATTAGTGAGTTATGAAGTTATTATTCAATTAATTGGGTCAACACAAACTGTAAAAGGTTTAAAAGTTGACTGCGAATTAGATAGCACGGAATACAGAACAGGAATAAAAATTAAGGAAAGCAAAATGGAAGAGATAAACCTTATACCCAGTTCATTTCACGGTGAATGGAATTATAGCATACTACCTAGTGACGGTCATTTTATTTCGTAACGATTTCTAAAAATTACATTCAGGACAATTAAGTATTTTTGCCAGCACTCAAAATGAAAAAAATATGGCACTCATTTTAAATATCGAAACCTCAACAGAAGTATGCTCGGTTAATGTATCGGAAAACGGCAATTTACTGTTTGAAAAAGAGAGCCGCGAAGGATTAAATCACTCTGAGCTGCTCACCGTTTTTATCGAAGAACTTTTTAACGAAAACAACCTGGTTATTAATTCCATTGATGCAGTGGCAGTGAGCAAGGGACCAGGATCGTACACAGGACTACGCATTGGAGTTTCAGTAGCCAAAGGATTGTGCTACGCGCTTGGGAAACCGCTTATCGGGATTGGCACCCTCGATGCCATGGGAGTTTACACCAGCCAAAATGCAGGAAATTATTTCCCGGAAGCTTCCACTGAAAAAAATCTGCTTTTCTGCCCTATGGTTGATGCCCGCCGCATGGAAGTTTATACCGCACTATACAACACAAAAGGCGAAGTTGCTGAACCCGTTTCGGCAAAAATTATTGACGAAAATTCTTTTTCAAACCAACTTCAGGATAACAAAATACTATTTTTCGGAAATGGTGCCAGTAAATGCAAAGAAGCACTCACCCACCTCAACGCCCTTTTTTTAGGCCCCGAAAAAGCTTCGGCACGGTTTATGCAAAAACTGGCAGTAGAAAAATACAACAAAAACAATTTTGAAAATGTTGCCTATTTCGAACCGTTCTACCTGAAAAATTTTATTGCAACGGTTCCTAAAAAAAAATTAATTGAATGAAACGAGCTGGTATTAATTATCACCCAGGAAAATGATTAAATTCCATGCGAGTTCCATATGATACCTTTGAAAACAAACAATGTTAATCAGATGAAAAAGTATTTTGCAGCCATAGTATTAACAGTCCTTCTCGTACAAACGCTAACAGCAAAGGAAGAACGCGTTCGCTACAACCTGAAATTTGGGTTTATAAAAGGCGGCGAGGCTGAACTGGTAATTTCCGATACCGTTTTTAAAAACACCAGGGCACTCCACTACTACCTGGCCGGACGCACAACCGGGCTAACCGACAAATTGTTTGGAGTTAACGATATTTACGAAACAACGGTTGATGCACAAACACTTTTGCCGCTTAAGTCAATCCGCAACGTTAAGGAAGGAAAGTACCGGTATTATAATGAAACATTGTATTTCCACGATGCAGATTCCATTTACAGCCAGAAATCGGGTGGCAGAGAAGCGCCTGAAAACCTGGTGGATATCATCTCAGTTTTTTTCTATTTCATTAACAACCATTTGATGGAAGATATTGAACAGGGCGAAGAAGTTACACTTCCAACTTTCCATGCCGATAAAATTGACGACGTAACTGTACAATACCTCGGGGAAACAACAGTAGATACCGATCTGGGGGAAATTGACTGCTATATACTTTCCCCTACTGTCAGGAAAGGAAAACTGTTGAACCGGTCAAACGGCTTAAAGTTTTTTATTTCGAAAGAAACCAAAATGCCGGTACTGCTCGAGTTCGACATGCGTGTGGGTGCCCTCAAGGCTATTTTACAAAGCTATAAAATTGACGGCAAAGAACAGGTGGCAAAATAATTTGATAAGTTTTCTTCAAAAAACTCCCGAAACCATTCATTTTTAACCGATTTATTTATTTTTGCAAGGTCTATAAATTTGAATAAAATATAACTCATGGCATCAACATCAGATTTCAGAAACGGAATGTGCATCAATTATAAAGATGATATTTACACAATCGTACATTTTTTGCACGTAAAACCCGGCAAAGGTCCCGCTTTTGTCCGCACAAAACTCAAAAATGTTAAAACAGGACGTGTTATTGAAAATACCTTTTCTTCGGGCTCAAAAGTGGAGGAAGTAAGGGTAGAGCGCCGCCCTTATCAGTTTCTTTATAAAGACGATATGGGGTACAACTTCATGCACACCGAAACTTTCGAGCAGGTTCCTATCCAGGAATCGATGATTGAAAACGCAGATTTGTTAAAAGAAGGACAGGTAATTGAAGTTAACTTTCATGCCGAAACCGAAACACCACTGACAGTTGAAATGCCGCCATTTGTAGAGCTGCAGGTAACACAAACCATTGAAGGCGAAAAAGGAAACACGGCAAGTTCAACAGCCCTGAAACCCGCCACCCTTGAAACCGGTGCCGAAATAATGGTGCCCATGTTTATTAACGAGGGCGAGGTTATAAAAGTAGATACCCGGGACCGCTCTTACAGCGAAAGAGTGAAGAATTAATTTCATCCAAAAAAATATATTGAATCCGGTTTTTGGCCGGATTTTTTATTTTTCAGCGGTTTTCAGAAAGATTGACATCAGCATAACTTGACCTGTTTCTCCAATTTCTAACATTATTTCAGACTAAATATTATTTTGAGGAGCTATGAGTTTTGGCTAATTTTATTCCACGCAGAATTCGAAAAATAAAAGAAACGCTAAAATTCGCAAAGAAAAAACAAATGACTGAGAATGATACTACTCAGTTGCTCACCTATC
>NZ_JBSQIC010000046.1:0-28283 GCF_055108615.1 Tangfeifania sp.
TTCCATTGATAGTTTTTTCTCTGATTAAAAAAAGCCAGGGTTTTTTGACACCATTCGGAATAATTACTTTTAGTGCTATTACTTGTTTATTTTTTAACCACCCATTGGATGTAAAAATTATGGTTTGGGCCAGCGGCATTGTTGGATTATATTTTAACAGGTATTTTCTTCCAACAAGAATAAAAGCACTATTGCAAAAAGATGATAACCAATAAATAAGCCTGAATATTTGCAAAGCTATTTGAATGAGTACTGTTACAAATTTAATCGGCGATACTTTGGAGAAAGAAGATTTGAACGATTGATGATACCAGCAGTTAGTTATAAAAATGAGTTTAGGTATAACATTAAGTAATCATATAAATAAATTACTTTAATGGAAATAACGCATGGTAAGTAACATATTGCATAGCGGGGTTTTGAGGTGTGCCAACTGCGATTCGAGAATTCGCAACAACAACTTAAAAGTGGCCGTTAAAAAGTTAGATGAGTTCGACACCAAAACATCCAGCTGGGTTGTCACGCCACCCGAAGTCAGGGAGCTGGGAGGTGCACTTTTTGGCGACCGGCGCTTCGGGAAAGTGTTTATTTACCACAACGGCGCTGAGTCGTATTACGGTGCCAGGGGATTTCGCGGTTCCCTGAAAGTCTGACAACCTGGTTACCCTGGTTACTTCCCAACCCGTTTTTTGGTATCTTCCAGAATTTTTACTGTTGCCGTGGCCCCGCACCGCGAGCAACCCGCTTTTTGAACTTCCAGCAACCCATCGAGGGAGCGCACGCCGCCGGCGGCTTTTATTTTAACTCCCGGTGTAACTTTATTTTCCATCGTTACCTTTCACAATTAAATAATATTAGACTATATTGTAGTATTTTCCAGCCAGTTTTTATAATTTTCTGAGATTATTCATAATTTGAATTATCATGAAAATTTCAGCTTTATTCCTGTTGCTTTTACTATCGATTGCCTCGTGCAATCCAAACAAACAAGTTGATCCCTGGATAGCTTCTGCCCCTGCCGGCGATCGTTATGTGGAAATCAATAAAACCGGCGAAACCGTTCTTCCCAACGGAAGGCTTTTGACTCCCGCCGGAAAAAATATTGTAGTTGCACCACATCCTTTCGGCCTCACATTAAGCCCCGACGGAAATACAGCAGTAACCGCCAACTCGGGAACCAGTCCGCTTTCCATTACCATCATCCGAAATATTCTTTCTGAACATCCAGAGGTTCAGCAAATTCCCCCCGGACCGGCCACCGACCGCGGTGTGTTGGCATCTGTATTTATGGGTCTGGCCGTTTCGAACGATAACAGCGTGGTATATGTTGCCGGCGGACAGGAAAATAAAATTTTCATTTTCGATTTAAAAACCGGGGAGAAAAAAGGATTTATCGATTGTTCCTTTCAATCAGACACTGTGGATTATACACACGGATACATTGGCGATTTAACACTTTCAAAAGATGGTGAAAAATTATTTGCGGTTGACCAGATTGGATTCCGGATGATAATTGTAAATACCGAAACCAACCAGCCAGAACACCATGTTCCGGTGGGGAGATACCCCTTTGGCATTTGTCTTTCTCCCGACGAAAAAAAGGTGTATGTTGCCAATGTTGGAATGTTTCAGTACAGCATGATAAAAGGAATTACACAGGAAAATGTAGTTGAGAAAGCGTTGGAGTTCCCGCCGTTCGCATATGGAAGTGACGAGATGGTTGAAGGCATTCACACCGACAGTCTGGAAATTCCCGGGCTGGGGGAAATGAATTCACCGGAAGCTTTTTCGGTTTTTACAATTAGTTTGGAAACCCCGAATGAGCCCGAAGTAATTGCGAAAACCAAAACAGGGCATTTGGTTGGTG
The DNA here is from genome assembly GCF_055108615.1 of Tangfeifania sp. Lineage (NCBI taxonomy): Bacteria > Pseudomonadati > Bacteroidota > Bacteroidia > Marinilabiliales > Prolixibacteraceae > Tangfeifania > Tangfeifania sp. Next base: position 1,868 of record NZ_JBSQIC010000046.1, read on the forward strand.
CCATGGTTGAAGGTATTCCGGCTGTTGGCGGTGCAAGCCCAAACTCGTTGGTTGCTACCACCGACTATGTTTTTGTTACCAACGGAACCAACGATAACATTTCGGTGATTTCAATTGAAAAAGACACCATTGTTAATACCATATATTTAAAACCCGATAAACGAATTAAACAGTTTCGTGGCGTAATCCCATTCGGTTTGGCACTTTCTCCTGATAATCAAAAACTGTATGTAGCCTGTTCCGGAATTAATGCTGTAGCTGTTGTAGATGCAAAAAAGCTGGAAGTTCTGGGATACATTCCAACCGGCTGGTTCCCTGCAAAACTAAAAGTCAGCAACAACGGGAAAAAACTTATTGTAGTCAACGCCAAAGGTTTTGGCAGCGGGCCAAACGGCGGTTCAACATTTAATCGCGGGCCGGAAGGAAGTTATATCGGGGCGCTGATGAAAGGAACCGTTCAGGTACTCGATATTCCTTCCGATGATGAACTTAAATTACTTACAGAAAAAGTAGTTGCAAACAATTTTAATTTTGAAAAGGCTTCTTCTGAAAAATTTACAGAGCGAACAAACAATCCTGTACCACTTTACCCGGGGGAAAAGGAAAGCCCGATAAAACATATTGTTTTTATTTCGAAGGAAAATCGAACGTATGACGAAGTCTTTGGACAAGTTGAAAAAGGGAAGGGCGATCCTGAACTGGCACGCTACGGACGCAATGTTTCGTTCACCAATAGTGATGGAACCGCCTCGGTACAAAATGCGGATGTGATGGTAAACCACCTTGAAATTGCCCGTGATTTTGCCATTTCTGATAACTTTTATGTAGATGCTGATGTATCTGCCGATGGGCACCGCTGGTTGGTTAACACATATCCAAACGAGTGGACAGAAACCTGCACCGCTGCAAGTTACGGCGGAAACCGAAGTTTCAGGTTCGACTCGAAAGCCCCCGGCGTGTATGCTATGAACAGTTCGGCCGGAGCCATTTATCCTGAAGATTATAATGAGGCAGGTTCCATGTGGGATCATTTGGAAAGGAATGATATTGACTTTTATAATTTTGGGTTTAGCATCATGTTTGAACCGGCCATTTATAGAGAGGAGTTCAAAAATGAAGGCATCAGGCATTTCGTTAATTTTCCGTTGCCGCAACCGGTATGGGATCGTACTTCAAAATTATATCCTACATACAATACGGCCATTCCCGATCAGTTTCGCATCGACCAGTTTCAAAATGAATTTCAGGAAAAATGGATGAACGGGAAGGATACGATGCCTTCGTTGATAACAGTAATCCTTCCTCAGGACCATGGGGCAGGTGACCGACCGGAAGCCGGTTATCCGTTCCGCGAAAGTTACATGGCCGACAATGATTTGGCCGTTGGTCGGATCGTTGAATTTCTGTCACACACACCGTACTGGGGAAACATGTTGATTGTAATTACCGAAGACGACGCGCAAAACGGGGTTGACCATGTTGATGCTCACCGTAGTGTTTTGATGCTGATTTCGCCTTGGGTGAAAAAAAATTATGTAAGTCACACTCATTATAGTTTTGGAAGTATTTTTAAAACATTCTGGAATATTTTGGGATTACCTTATTTGAATCAATACGATGCAGGGGCAAATGATTTGGCCGACTTTTTCACTGAGCAGCCAGATTATACACCTTATTCAGCAGTAGCGGTTGATTCAAGGATTTTTGAACCGCAAAAAGCACTCGATCCGTTTGATGAAAACTTCGATTGGGAAGCACTCGAGGAGTCGCCGGTTATGGACGACAAAGAAGATATGATTCGGGAAAGTAAAGAACAAGACGAGTATCGACTGGAAAACCGGGAGAGAAAAAAATAGTTTATCATGAAAAAATTACTCCGGTTTTTAATCATTCTGTTACTTGCGCAAAATGCGTTAATTTGCCAGGCACAAAATAGAAGAGACAAGAAACAACAGGCCAAACATCTTAGCGAATTTGAAAAGCAAACTTTAGCCGACAGCCTGTTCCCCATACCAATGCCATACAACCGCTGGGTAGATCCGGCAGGTCAACAAATATATTTCGGGGATAAAAAGCTGGAAAATCACGCGCTCGACTGCGCACTTTCACCCAACGGGAAATGGGTTGCTGTTGAAGGGCGTTACTCGGTTCTAATTTTATCAACTGAAAATAACGAAATAGTTGAACGGGTAACGTTAAAAAATTTCTTTCGGGGAGAAAATGTAATGAATACATTTTCGGGAATTACCTGGCGAAAAACTGGCGAGGATTATTATTTGTACTGGAGTGCATCGGGAGGCGGGGAAAAATCGTACGTGATAAAAGCCTCATGGAACGGTCACAAATTAAATTTTGAAAAGACATTTGATTTTCTGGCGGAAGCTCCGGCATCAACCGCATTACCAAATGAAATAGTGGTAACTGCAGAAAATGGGAAGTCGGTTCTATATGTAATTTTAAACGGAAATAATTTACTGGTTAAATTGAATGAAGAAACCGGGGAAACCATTTGGTCGGCAAAAACAGGGGTAGCGCCTTACGGTGTTATAAAAGCAGCCGGTAAAGTTTACATAACCAACTGGGCGGGGCCTGTTCCTGATAAAACCGACAGGAATGTTGCCGGAGTTCCGTGGGGAAGTGCCAAAGTTGATCTGCAAACCGGCGCTACAAGAGAAGGGACAGTTTCAGTTTTTAATCCTGCCGACGGAAAATCAATAAAAGAAATACATGTTGGCCTGCACCCAAACGACATTATTTCAAGCCCGCAAGAGGACTACATATATGTTGCCAATGCAAACAGCGATGCCGTTTCGGTACTTAATACCAAACATGATGTGGTAACCGAAACTATTTTGGTAAGGTTGGGTGACGATAAAAACCCGTATTGGGGAGATTCACCCAATGGTCTGGGAATTTCGGGTGATGGAAAAGTACTTTATGTGGCGAACGGAATGGACAATGCAGTGGCATTAGTAAAACTGGGTAAAAATGCATCGTCGGATTCAAAAAATGGCCAAAGTAAAGTATCAGGGTTTATTCCAACCAGCGCTTATCCCGGAGCGGTTTGCGTTCATCGCGATCAAACTTTGTATGTTCCGAATATTGAATCTGAAGGTGCACGCATTCCAACCATTTCTGAAGAAACAGGGAAGGCATCATACAACAGTCATCGTCAGATGGCATCGGTTTCCGTTATTCCTGTTCCCAATAAAAATCAACTTGCAGATTACACAAAACGCGTGCATGAAACCAACCAAATTTTCAGAATTGCCCTCTCAAAAAAATTGCCCCGGAAAAACGTATCTCCGGTTCCGGTACCTGCCAGAGTTGGCGAACCGTCGGTTTTTAAACATGTGGTTTATATAATTAAAGAAAACCGTACCTACGACCAGATTCTGGGAGATGTTTCAGCCGGTGATGGCGAACCTTCGCTTTGTGTTTTTGGGAAGGAAGCCACGCCAAACACACACAAAATAGTTGACGATTTTTTGTTGCTCGACAATTTTTATGCTTCAGGAAAATCTTCGGCAGAAGGCCACCAGTGGACTGACATGGCCATTGTTACCGATTATATTGAAAAAAATGTACGAGGATGGTTTCGCAGTTATCCGCATGTGCAGGAAGATGCGCTGGTTTATGCCCCAACCGGCTTTATTTGGGATAACGCCATGCGAAACGGGAAAAGTGTTCGGATTTACGGAGAGGCCTGTGTTCCTGAATTTGACAATAATGCCACCTGGGAATCCATTTATAACCAGTTCAAAAAGGGTAAAAAAGTTGAGTTCACAAATAAAACTACCATCGATCCGGTTTGGGATATTTTAAGCCAGAATTACCCGGGGTATGACAGTCACAAATTCCCGGATGTGCTTCGCGCCCAAACTTTTATTGAAGAACTAAAAGATTATGAAAGCCGGGAAGACGACCAATGGCCGGAATTAATCATTATTGCTTTGCCCAACGATCACACTTCAGGAACCCGCCCGGGATTCCCCACTCCACGTGCCATGGTAGCCGACAATGATTTAGCCCTTGGACAAATTCTGGAAGCCATATCAAAAAGTAAATTCTGGAAAAACACTGCTGTTTTTGTAACCGAAGATGATTCGCAGGCAGGCTGGGATCATGTTTCGGCTTACCGCACTGTTGGATTGGTTGCCAGCCCCTATTCCAGGTTTGATAAAACAAATCATACCAATTACAACCAGGTTTCAATGATAAGAACTATAGAACAAATTCTTGGTATTCCGCCTATGAATATTATGGATGCAACTGCCATGCCTATGTTCGATTGTTTTAATGAAACTGCCGATATCCGCCCTTACATTTCAGTTCTTAATAATATTCCGCTTGATGAAATGAACAAGGAGTTGTCGGAATTAAAAGGGCCGGCGCTTCATTACGCAAAAAAAAGTATGGAACCTCAGTTTGAAAGAGTAGATGCCGGTGACGATGCACTTTTCAACCGGATAATCTGGTTTGCAATGAATGGCAAAAAACCGTACCCTGCAAAATACAGTGGAAAAGATGACGACGATGAGGATGACGACTAGTCGTCTTATTTACAAAAAATTTCTTTGAATAAACGTTGATACCTTTCTTTCGGTTTGTGAATTAATTTTCTAATCCCCAAACCGTTTTTTTGCATCTTCCAGAATTTTTACTGTTGCCGTGGCCCCGCACCGCGAGCAACCTGCATTTTGCACGGCCAGCAACCCATCGAGGGAGCGCACGCCGCCGGCAGCTTTCACTTTCACACCGGCCCCCACGCTTTTTTTCATCAGCTCCAGGTTGGGAATGGTGGCACCGGTGTAGGCGTATTTCCCGTCGTTGCCCTTTACAAAACCAAAACCGGTGGAAGTTTTCACATAATCGGCCCCCACGCGGGTGCAAATTTCACACAGCTTTACAATATCCTCTTTTTGGGTCACGTAATCGGTTTCAAAAATCACCTTCACAATGGCACCGTTCTCGTGGCATTTTTGGGTCACCACGCCAATCTCTTTTTCAATGTAATCCCAGTCGCCCTGAAGTGCCTTGCCAATATTAATGACCATATCAATTTCCACCGCGCCGTCGTTGCAGGCATTTTCCGTTTCAAACACTTTTACCGGAATGGCTGAATTCCCTGCCGGAAAACTAATTACACAACCGACCAAAACATCCGTTCCTTTTAAAAGCTGAACCGCCTGTTTTACGGCATACGGTTTTACGCACACCGAAGCCACATCGTACTTTTTTGCCACTTCGCACTCCCTTTTTAAATCCTCATCGGTCATTGTGGGATGAAGAATGGAGTGGTCGATCATTTTCGCGAGTTGTTTTACTTTATCCATGTTTATCTGTTTTTCAATAGTTTACACTGATTCCACATTGATCACTAATTGTCATTTCGAGTGCTTACCCAATTTTATCAGGCATAATGAAACGATGACAATAAATTTCCAAAACTCAAATCATAAATCCTAAATAAATTCCAATTTTCAACTACTTCAAATTCCAAAATTCTCAAATTAACCTTGTTTTGAAATTTGTTTTTTGGAGTTTATTTGGAATTTGCTTTTTGTGATTTGATATTTTGCTTATAACCATAAAGATACACAAATATAGCATAGACGACTTTGGGAGAAATCTCTCTTTGCAGGAAAAGATTTCTCCCAAAGGTGCCCATCTTTTTTATGCTGAACGGCCACCAGCCTGCCCGCTTTACTTTCCGGTAAATAGAAACGGGTATCGTCCATTCCCAGCGTGTCGAAAATGTGCGTTTTCAGAAATTCGTCGAACGGCATTCCCGAAACCACTTCAATAAAATAACCGAGTACATCGAGCCCCTCGCTGTAAGTGTATTTCTCGCCCGGATTATGATGCAACGGTAACTTTGCCAGCTTTTTAATATTTTCTTCAAGGGTTATATTTTTGGTAGTAAATGCGTCAATAATTCCGGCTTTCTGATAAATCATTTTAAAACGCTCATCGCCGTCAATCATTCCGTAGCCCAGTCCCGAAGTATGGGTGAGCAGGTGCCGGATGGTAATCTCTCGTTTCACCGGTTCGCCGGTCCAGCTGGTATCGCTGTAGCTAAACGTTTTGAGTACCTGCTGGTTTTTAAATTCGGGAATGTACTTTGAAATGGGATCATCCAGCTGAAATTTTCCCTGCTCCCAAAGCATCATCACTGCCGTGGAAGTGATGGCTTTGGATTGCGAGGCAATGCGAAAAATATCGTCCCTTTTTAATTCGCGGCCTTGCTGGTTATCGGCCATGCCATACGCTTTCCAGTGTACAATTTTGCCGTTTCGCGCAACCAGCGAAACAATTCCCGGAAGGTTTCCTGCGGCCACTGCTTCCCGGCACATTTTGTCGATGCGCGCGAGGCGTTCCGGCGACATTCCAACACTTTCCGGTTCCGCTTCGGTTAACATCGGCGAAACCTGTACCGATTTCGTTTGGGAGGAAACTGCTGTTACAATGAAAAACAGCATAGAAATAAAGAGCATCCGATTCATAATTTAGTCTTTAAAATTCAAAAGTTATTATGTGAAAATACAATATTTCCTTCAGTTTGTATTATTTATTATCTTGTTTTATCCGGATGAGCGACAAACTGTTGTCTTTTATCACCACAAAAACAACAGGTAAATTAAGTTGTTTGACAGTTGCCAATTCACGCACCTCATTTTTAACGCCAGCCCGAACTGCAGATAATCCCACTGCAAGAAGCGGTTTCCGGGCATTCTCAAAATACGAACGGGCCTTTTCTGCTGATTTAAAAAACGAACTTCCCGGAGGTTGCTTTTCCAGCCGGAGGTACTGAATATCGTTTTCGGGCTCTTCAAAAACTGTTTTCCCAATCCCGGCAGGAACACCCAGGTGCACCGGCCCGGGCACTTCGGAAAAGGCAATTCCGGCGGCTTTCAGAATGGTTTCATTTACCGTTCCGGGAACCAGACGGGTGGTCTATTTGGTGATAGGTTGAAAAAGTATCTGGTGGTCGATGTTCATCTGAACTGTGCGATTTTCTTTGAGGGTGCGGGCAAAATTTCGAGCAACAGTTGACATGGTTAATTGTTAAGAAATCATCTCCACCAATTCATCTAAATCCACGTTGGGTTTTGTAATCTGGTAATGGGCCTGTTTGTAATAGGCATTGCGTTTTTTCAGGGTTTCATCGATGAAGTCAATCAGTTCTTCTTTCGATTTCCCTTTTATGAGCGGCCGTTCTGTTTTGGAATTCAGCAGGCGGCTGGCCAAAATTTTGGGATCGATATTCAGGAAAATAGTTTTGCCGGTACGGTTCATCAAATCGATGTTGTCGAAAAAACAGGGGGCACCGCCGCCGGTGGCAATCACCACATCGGTAAATTCCGAGAGTTCTTCCAGGGCTTTGCGTTCGCGCTTACGAAACCCTTCTTCGCCAAACTCCTCAAACAGTTGCGGTACCGTTTTGCAGTTGCGTTTTTCAATGTAATGGTCCATATCGACAAACTGCAGCCCGGCATGTTTGGCCAGTCCCTTTCCCAGTGTAGATTTTCCGCAGCCCATGTATCCTATCAGGTAAATTCGCATTGCACATTCATTTTTTCGGTCAGAACAACAAAGCTAAAAAAGATTTCCAAATCTGATTTTCAGATTCAGGCTGACCTGATTAAAATTGTTCGGCAGTAGTTCGATTCAGGTTTAATTGACTGTCAAAGTTCAATTCTTCTGCACAGGCAAATCACCTGTTCTACACTTTCCCAGTTTTCTCCGAAAGGAGTCCTGCTGAAAAACACCTCAAACCTTCGAACACCTCAAACCTTTAAAACAACGACATCTGGTTTTGATCGTCATCTTTTCCCGGTCGCTTTACTTCAAAAGGAATGTCGCTGGAACCATTTTCCGGTCCGTTTTCATCATCGTCATCCGAATCCGTTTTCTGGTCTTCGTCTTTTACCACCGGTTCCACTTCTTTTACATTTTCAATGCTGTAATTCGAAAGTCGTTTCCCTTTTGCTTTCCATGATTTTACACCTATATATTCTGCCACCTCGATGATTTCATTTTCCCGTTCGGAGTGTTTCCCGCCAAACTCAATCTCGAGGCGCGGGTAACGCACCCAGGTAATGCTGATGAGCTTGTTATCCGGATTTTCGCCGATGAACCGGATGCGTTTGCCTTCGGGTTCATCAATCTCGAAACGTTTTACATAGTAGAACTTCTGTTCAGCGTCGTAATAAACTGCCGACAAAACCTTACCGCTGTCGAATTTTTCAATGGTTAAAATATCCGGATCGAAATGGTTACTCAAATCGAAATTGTAAAGCTGCAATTCGCCGTTTTTGTAGATAACCAGAATTTTGTCTTCGCCCAAAAACTCACCGAGATATTTTCCGCGGTTATCGGCATTGAGGCGCAGCACATCCTCATCGAACCAGATTTTCCGTCCACCCAGCGTGGAAACGCCTTTTTCCTTCAGCGAAATTTTATACACCTCATGTTTGGTGAGGATGTTCCCCATAGACTGGCGGCCTTTGATGGCCAGCTCACCCATGTTCACTTCAAAAGCCAGTTTTTTGATGCGCGATTTGGGTTTCAGCAATATTTTCAACACTTCGGCCTCGCCATTGGGGTTGGCGGAGAAATAGGTAACCCGCGAACCTTTTGTTCCTTTGGTGAGGTCGTACTCCTTATCGCGTGTAACTCCTGTTACGGCAAACCTTTTCATGTACGACACACCGGTTTTCCCGTCGCGATACACGGCATTGTATATGGTTCGTTTGTCGTTCCTTTTGAAAACGGCAATGTGCAGCGGGTTTTTCCCGATGAATGTTTTGTCGGAAACCCTGGTGACGAAATAGGTTCCGTCGCGGCGGAAAACAATGATGTCGTCAATATCGGAACAGTCGCACACAAATTCCGATTTTTTCAGGCCGGTTCCCATGAAACCTTCCTTGCGGTCAACGTACAGTTTTTCGTTTTTCACCACTACTTTGGTGGCCACAATATTTTCGAAACTCCTGATTTCGGTTCTGCGCTCGCGGCCTTTTCCGTATTTGTCTTTCAGATGGCTGAACCAGCGAATGGTGTAGGGAACAATATTTTCGATATTGTTAACCACTTCGTCGATTTCATCTTCAATGGATAAAATATTCTCGTTGGCCTTGTCGGTGTTGAATTTCAGGATTCGCGCCATCCTGATTTCCATGAGCTTCTGGATGTCCTCGCGTGTTATTTCCCGTTTGAATTTGGGTTTCCAGGGATCCAGCCGCTGGTCCACATGGGCGATGGCCACATCCATGCTTGCGGCATCTTCAAATTTTTTGTCTTTGTAAATCCGCTCTTCAATAAAGATTTGTTCGAGCGAAGCAAAATGCCAGGCTTCTTCCAGTTCTGCCTTTTTAATTTCCAACTCCTGTTTTAGCAGGCGGAGCGTGGCATCTACCGAACGTTTCAGTATTTCTGAAACACTTATGAAATGGGGTTTGTCATTTTCAATAATGCAGGCATTGGGCGACAGCGAAACTTCGCAATCGGTAAATGCATAGAGTGCATCAATAGTTTTGTCAGACGATACATCGTTGGCAATGTGCACAAGGATTTCCACATTTTCGGCGGTGTTATCGTCAATTTTTTTGACTTTGATTTTACCCTTTTCGTTGGCCTTGATAATTGAATCGATAAGTGTTGTGGTTGTTTTACCAAAGGGAATTTCGGTAATAGCCAGCGTTTTATTATCGCGTTTTTCAATTTTGGCCCTTATTTTCACCACGCCGCCGCGCAGTCCGTTGTTGTATTTGCTGAAATCGGCCATTCCTCCCGAGGGGAAGTCGGGCAGTAATTCAAACTCTTCATTTTTCAGGTACGCGATGGAGGCATCAATCAGCTCGTTAAAATTGTGCGGAAAAATTTTTGAGGCCAAACCAACGGCAATCCCGTCAACTCCCTGTGCCAGCAGCAGCGGGAATTTCACCGGCAGTGTTACCGGTTCTTTTTTGCGGCCGTCATAGGCCAGTTTCCATTCGGTGGTTTTGGGATTGAACACCACCTCGAGGGCAAATTTTGTTAAACGGGCTTCGATGTAACGTGGTGCAGCAGCCCCATCGCCGGTGAGCTGGTTCCCCCAGTTTCCCTGGGTATCAACAAGCAGGTTTTTCTGCCCGAGCTGCACAAGGGCATCGCCGATTGAAGCATCGCCGTGCGGGTGATACTGCATGGTTTGCCCGATGATGTTGGCCACCTTGGTGAAACGTCCGTCGTCCATCTCACGCATGGCATGCATAATGCGGCGCTGCACCGGTTTCAGTCCGTCGTTCACATACGGAACCGCACGTTCCAAAATTACGTACGACGCGTAATCCATGAACCAGTCGCGGTACATTCCGGGCAAATAAATGATTTCTTCCTTTATCCGTTCCGGGTTATTATCCTGTAATTCTTCGTTGTTAGCGTTTTCGTTTTCTTCTGCCATTCTATTCAGTTGAGCTCTTTTTAAGCCACTTCGTCTTTTTCTACGTACAAGTTATCAATAATAAAATCCTGCCGGTCAGGTGTATTTTTTCCCATGTAAAATTCAAGCATCTGCTTCACCGAATCCTGCTTCCGCATCATCACCGGGTCGAGACGGATATCTTTTCCAATGAAATTTTTGAATTCATCGGGTGAAATTTCGCCCAGCCCTTTAAACCGGGTAATTTCAGCTTTTCCTTTCAGTTTTTTAACCGCCTCTCTTCTTTCTTCTTCCGAATAGCAATAATAGGTTTTTTGTTTATTCCGCACCCTGAAAAGCGGGGTTTGCAAAATAAAAACGTGCCCTTTCCGGATGAGGTCGGGAAAAAACTGCAGGAAGAATGTGATGAGCAGCAACCGGATGTGCATTCCGTCCACGTCGGCATCGGTAGCAATTATTATCTGGTTGTAGCGCAGATCTTCGAGACTTTCCTCGATGTTCAGTGCTGCCTGCAGCAGGTTGAATTCTTCGTTTTCGTAAACCACTTTTTTGGTCAGGCCATACGTGTTCAGCGGTTTTCCCCTCAGGCTGAAAACGGCCTGGGTATTCACATCCCGCGATTTTGTAATGGAACCGCTGGCCGAATCCCCCTCTGTGATAAAAATGCTCGACTCTTCTGCCTTCGGATCTTTACTGTTGAAGTGAATGCGGCAGTCGCGCAGTTTTTTGTTGTGCAGGCTCACTTTTTTGGCCCGCTGTTTGGCCAGTTTTTTGATGCCCGAAATGGCTTTGCGCTCGCGTTCCGACTCCACAATGCGCTTGTGCAACACTTCTGCCGTGTCGGGATTTTTATGCAGGTAATTGTCGAGCTCTTTTTGCAGGAAATTCCCCACATGCGCCCTTACCGATGGTCCGTTCGGGCCAATGTCCTTCGAGCCGAGTTTGGTCTTGGTCTGCGATTCAAAAACCGGCTCTTCCACTTTAATGCTCACCGCGGCAACTATTGAGGCGCGAATATCTGACGGGTCGAAATCTTTTTTAAAAAAATCGCGGATGGTTTTCACATACACCTCCCGAAATGCCTGAAGATGCGTTCCACCCTGCGTGGTGTGCTGGCCGTTTACAAACGAATAGTAATTTTCGCCGTAGCGGTTCCCGTGCGTAATGGCAATTTCAATGTCCTCTCCTCTCAGGTGAATAATGGGATAAATGGGATTTTCATCGATGTTGTCCTCGAGTAAATCGCGCAATCCGTTTCTGGAATAAAAACGCTCGCCGTTATATTCAATAACCAGCCCCGCATTGAGGTAGGTGTAATTTTTGACCATGTTCACCACATAGTCGCTGATATAATGAAACTTGCTGAAAATTGCCTCATCGGGTTCAAATGCGACAAGGGTCCCGTTGGGTTCGTCGAGGCCTTTAATGTCCTTTTCACCTTTAATCATTCCCTGGCTGAACACAACCTCTTTTGCCTCGCCTTCCCTGACTGAGCGGACTGTAAATTTTGAAGAAAGCGCGTTAACAGCTTTAATGCCGACACCGTTTAACCCCACCGACTTCTTAAAAACTTTAGAGTCGTATTTAGCGCCGGTATTCATTTTGCTGGCAGCGTCCACCAGTTTACCAAGCGGAATCCCACGGCCATAATCGCGAATGGCAACTTTATCCTCTTCAATATCAATTTTTACTTTTTTCCCGTGCCCCATCATAAATTCATCCACTGAATTGTCGAGCACCTCTTTCAGCAAAACGTAAATACCATCGTCGGCAGAAGAACCATCGCCCAGTTTACCAATGTACATACCGGGGCGTTTCCTGATGTGTTCCTGCCATTCAAGTGTTCTAATTGTTGCTTCGTCGTAATTCGGAGCCATATTTTTTTGAAATTTGCCACAAATATAACTAAAACAACGATGTTTTGTATAGGTGCAGCAACACCATTAATGAACATCAAACAGTTGAAAAAGTATGGGTAAGTAATTGAATTAAAAGGGTATTTTCTGAAAGAATATGCCGGATACAGCAGGTTTGGATAATTTTTTTCTATCGGATAAAATATTCGATAAATTCAGATTATACCCATTTTTTTCATGAGAAAAGTTGCGTTCATGGTTTTTGTTACACCATCAGAAAGCAGGTAGTCGAAAACCAGTTCATCATTTTTAATAGTTATTTCGAAACACTTATTGAAAACCAGCTGCGGATACTCTTCTTCCATCTCGCTGAGTTTAAGGTCGTGCGTGGCAATTAATGCCACCGCTTTTAAATGGAGCAGTTTCCGGATGAGCTCTTTCGATCCGTTGAGTTTATCTACCGAGTTGGTACCTTTCAGCATTTCATCGAGAATAACCAGGATGCGCTCTCCCTTTTCCAGCCGCTCGAGTACGCCTTTAATGCGTTTCAGCTCGGCAAAAAAGTAGGATTCGTCCTTCAGCAGCGAATCGGTAGTTCGCATGTTGGTGTAAACTTTTACGGGAGTGCAGGTTAACTCGCCGGCACAAACCGGTGCCCCCAAACGGGCCAGCACCATGTTTACACCTATGGTGCGCAAAAAAGTGCTTTTGCCAGCCATGTTGGCACCGGTAACAATTACCACTTTCGACCATCCGTCGATAGTCATGTCATTGGACACTCTTTTATCAGGCGGCAGCAAAGGGTGCCCAATTTGTTTCGCCCGAAACGTAAATCCGCCATCGTGAATTTCGGGAAAGGTAAAATCAGGATTGTTATTGGCAAAATTTCCGAGGCTGAGCAATGCATCCATTTCGGCAATTACCCCGAGCCAGGCAACCAGTTTTTTACGGTTTTGGCGGTGCCATCTCCAAAGTTTGTAAACACAACGGATATCCCATAAAAACAGGGAATTAAAAACCATGTTGACCACAAGGTTATTGCGGTATTCAAATTGGCCGATCAGCTTTTTCAACTGGCTGAAAATATGGCTTGCCTTGTCGGGTTTGCGCACCCTTTTCTGCAAATCCAACAAAAACGGAGCCTGAAATTCCCGCTCTTCAATAAATTCCAGCAGCTGCATGTATTTTCCCAACAATTTAGATTTCCGGCCAAAAAATTCAAAATATTGCGCTACTCTTTTCCGTGAAAACCACAGGATTCCCCATTGAATGAAAACCATCAGGACTATCCAAAAATTGGAAATCCCCAGTATTGCCGGAATAGCTGCCAAGATGGTCAGTAATGGAATGACAAAAACCGACGCACGAATGGCACCCGGGCGGTTCAGTTCCAACTCTGTCTCCGACCACCGTTTGATTTCTTCGTTCAGTTCCGGAGTTTCTTTAAACAAATGCCCGTTGGCCAAAAAGTGCAACCGCCAGTTGGGGATTTGCGACAATTCGCGAATAGCATCCTGGCGTTGTTCAATATCCTCTTTTTGCAGAAAAGGATTTTTAAACCACTCAGCCAATTGTGTCCGCCCGCTTTGGGTAGATGTGCGGTTAATGAATTGAAACAAGGAATCGGTGCCAAAAACATCCAAATCGTAAGCATAAAAATGGTTGGGATCCAAAAAATCATTCCCATCATCAAAATGATCGAAACGATGTTTTAAAGCCAGCAGTTCATCTTCGGTTAACTTTTTCAGCACTTCATATTTCTTCTTTTGCTTTTCGAGCTGAATATTTCTTTTAATCAGAAAGAAAAAAAAGACCGTGAAAGCGAACATGGGCACCACGGTGAGCCAACCGTTCCAGCCCCAGATAAAAAGGGGAAGAAATATGAGCAGAAAGGCGAAAAGGCGAAACCAGGCAAATTGTTTAATTTTTTTTGAAACAGCCTTGAGTTTGGTGGAGTAAAGCTGATTTTTAGACTGGTAAAATGCTTCAGCCGACGGGTTCATATCACAAAAAATTATAACGGTGAAGCAAAGTAGCCATAATAATTACCGTGACCGAAAGCACCGCAAAAACCAGAAATACTTGCCCTGCCTGACGGGCAGAAAGATTGGTGGTTTCAATTTTCGGATTGCGGGCAAGGAAGAAATGAATCTCCACGAACATGAGAATCTTGTATGTGCCCCAGCCAATTAACCAGCCCAGTGCAGCACCGGAAACAATATCGAGCGGATAATGCACGCCCGAATATATCCGCGAATAGGACACCAGCAAGGCCCAAAAAAACATAAGCAGCCAGAAACCACGGTTCCTGAAAATTCGGGTGATAAAAACAAACAGCGCAAAACTGTTGGCGGCATGTGACGAAACAAATCCGTACAAACCGCCTTTCCGCAACACATTATGCACCAGGTGCTGAATATCGGGATTGTGCACCGGCCGAAGCCGTTGCACCGTTTCTTTCAGGAGTACCGACAACTGATCGCTGAGCAAAATGGTAAGTGCCAAAAACAGTACCACCAGCCACCATTTGCTTTTAAAGTTTTTGAACACGTAAAACAAAATAACCAGGTAAAACGGTAACCATGTCTCTTTGCGTGTCACCATCAACATAATGGTATCCCAAAAGTTGTTGTGAAAACTGTTCAGAAACAGAAAAAGTTCGCTGTCAAGTTCCAGTATTTTTTGTAAAAACTCCATTTAATTATTCAATATTTCCCAGATTTTATCTTTCAGTTTCGCTACATTGAACCCCGTCACTGAAGAAAAGAAAAGGTGAGGAACATCTTTCAGTTCATCGCTTATTTCGTGCATCAATTCGTCGTCGAGCAAATCGGCTTTGCTGATGGCAAGAAAACGTTGCTTGTCGAGCAGCTCGGGATTGTATTTTTCCAGCTCGTTGAGCAAAATTTTATATTCCTTTAAATGGTTGACGCTGTCGGCCGGAACAAGAAAGAGCAACGCGGGATTGCGCTCAATGTGCCGCAAGAATCTCAGCCCGAGTCCTTTTCCTTCGTGGGCACCTTCAATAATCCCGGGGATGTCGGCCATTACAAACGACTTCTCTTCGTGGTACCCCACAATTCCAAGATTGGGCATCAGAGTGGTAAACGGATAATCGGCAATTTTGGGTTTTGCTGCCGAAACAACCGAGAGCAAGGTGGATTTACCGGCGCTGGGAAATCCAACCAGGCCCACATCGGCCAGCACTTTCAGCTCAAAAATTTTCCATCCCTCCTCGCCTTCTTCGCCCGGCTGCGCAAACCGCGGGGTCTGAAAAGTTGACGACTTGAAATGGTCGTTTCCCAGTCCGCCACGGCCGCCTTTCATCAAAATTTTTTGCTCACCGTGCCCCGTAATTTCAAATAAAAAATTTCCGGTTTCGGCATCCTTCACAACGGTTCCCAGCGGGACTTCAAGAATTACATCTTCGCCATCGGCCCCGGATTTAAGCTGGCCTCCTCCCGGCCCGCCGTGTCCGGCTTTAATATGTTTTTGGTATTTTAAATGAAGAAGGGTCCATTTGTGCCGGCTGCCTTCGAGGATAACATGGCCGCCACGTCCGCCATCGCCGCCGTCGGGGCCGCCCTTGGGTATAAATTTTTCGCGGCGCAGGTGTGCCGATCCGGCACCTCCGTGGCCCGACTTGCAATATATTTTTACATAATCAACAAAATTCGATTCTGCCATTTTCCTCCCCTTCTTTTCAGCCTCAGTAAATAATCAGGTATTTAGTTGGTAATGAGCAAATTGAATTATAATTTTTCAACTGCTTTATGCAGCCGCCCGGCAATTTCTTCAATGGACCCCATTCCGTTAATGCCAAAATGTTTTCCCTGTTTTTTGTAGTACTCAATCAGCGGCATTGTTTTTTCGTTGTAAACATTTATGCGGTTTTCAATCACCGACTGATCCTGATCGTCGGCCCTGCCTGAAATTTCTCCGCGGCTCAGCAGCCTGTCGATGAGTTCCTGTTTTTCCACCTCAAGGCTGAGCATTCCGGAAATTGGCGTTCCGTTTTCATTCAGCAGGCTGTCGAGTGCTTTGGCCTGTTCAACAGTACGCGGAAACCCGTCAAAAATAAAACCTTTGGCTGCTTTGTTCTCTTCGAGTTTATTTTTAATCATGCCAATTACAACTTCATCGGGCACCAGTTCACCTTTTTCCATAAAATTTTTGGCTTCATTTCCCAGTTTGGTCCCTTTTGCCATTTCGCTACGCAGCAGGTCTCCTGTTGACAAATGAATGAGACCAAACGATTTCACCAGGTACTCGGCCTGTGTGCCTTTTCCTGCCCCCGGAGGGCCAAACAAAACTAAGTTTAACATACTGATTTGGTTTTTATTCGTTAATAACTGAGTAAATATCCAACAGGTTTCTTCCGTACCCGTCGTAATCCAGTCCGTACCCGACGATAAAATCATTCGGAATTTCAAGCCCCACGTAATCCAATTCTACTTCTTTTATTAGCGCATCGGGTTTCAGCAACAGGGTTGCAACGCTAACCTTTTTTGGTTTCAGTTTTTTAAGCTGGTCCTGGATATTGTCAATCGTAATTCCTGAATCCACGATATCTTCCAAAACAACCACCGTGCGGCCTTCAATTTTCTCATTCAGGCCGATAAGTTGTTTAACACTTCCAGTGGTTTTTTCGCCCTGGTAAGAAGCAAGTTTCACAAACGATATTTCAGAATCGACAAAGTCGATGCGTTTGTAGAGTTCCGCAGCAAACATAAACGATCCATTTAAAATACAAATGAATAGCGGATTTTTACCTGCCAGGTCGTCATTAATCTGTTCGGCAATTTTTTCCACAGCAGCCCTGATTTTTTCGTAAGGAAGAAATAACTCAAAGGTTTTATCGTGAATTTTGACTTTCTTCATTTCTTTACTATTATTTTTACAAGCGGGTAAAATGCCGTATTTTCGTTTAAAAAATTGATGCACAAAATAACAAAACAAATTGATTAAGTGAAAATTTAAATTATAAAACATGGAAGCACAAGTGAGTATTATCATGGGGAGTACGTCCGATTTGGATGTGATGTCGAAAGCAGCAAAATTGCTCGACGAATTTGAGATTCCATTTGAAATGAATGCATTATCGGCCCACCGCACTCCGGATGAGGTAGAAACATTTGCCAAAGGTGCCCAAAAACGCGGAGTAAAAGTTATCATTGCGGGAGCCGGCATGGCGGCGCATCTGCCGGGTGTAATTGCCGCCATGACGCCACTCCCCGTAATTGGCGTTCCCATAAAAGCCAGCCTCGAAGGGTTCGACTCCATCATGTCGATTGTGCAAATGCCTCCCGGAATTCCGGTAGCTACTGTTGCCGTAAACGGTGCCATGAACGCCGCCATTCTTGCCGTACAAATGATGGCCACCGGCGATGATGCACTGATGCAAAAAATGCTTGAATTTAAGGAAAACCTGAAACAGAAAATTGTAAATGCCAATAAAGAACTCTCGGAAGTGAAATATAAATTCAAGACCAACTGATTATCGATAAAAATCACAAAATGAATGTAAAGCCCGAAATATTGAGAAACCTCAAAAATTATTTTGAAAAAAAGCCTGTATTGCGGTCTTACATTTTTGGTTCAGTTTCGCGAAACGAAGCAAATGAAAAAGTGATATCGATATTTTAGTGGATCTGGATTACTCTAAAAAAATTGGCCTGCAATTTATCCAGATGAAAATTGATTTGGAAAGATTGCTTCACAAAAAGGTCGATTTGATTTCCTCCAGAGGCCTTTCTCCGCATATAAAACCTTACATTGAAAAAGATAAAGCATTGATTTATGAAAGGGAAGGAAGCAGATCGGATTAGAATTCAACATATCCTTGATGCCGTCCGTGAAATAGAAGAATATGTTGAAAAAGATATTCCGGACCTCAAGAAAAAACTCATTGATGTTTCTAATGGATTAAACAAATGAATTTTTACCCAAATATAACTTATTTTTCAAAATTGATTTTGATATTCCTTTTAACTGGAATTTATCCCAACATTTCATTTGCCCTCGAAAACCATCCTGTCGGTGCCCGTTCACTTGGGCTTTCGCATGCTTCCGTATCATTTTCCGATGTTTGGGCCAACTTTCATAACCAGGCCGGGCTGGCAAAACTGAACCAGGTTAATGCCGGCTTTTTTTATGAGTCGAAATTTGGGGTGGACGAACTTTCGCTGGTAGCCGGATCGTTGGCCCTCCCGGTTAATCTGGGAACTTTCGGGTTCAGCTTTTTTCAGTTCGGGAAAGGAACGTTTAAAGAAAACAAGTTCGGACTGGCCTTTGCCCGTCAGCTTACCGAAAAGTGGAGTGCAGGTATTGAACTCGACTACCTTACCCAAACTTTTCCGGAGAACGAACGCACCCGCGGTTTTGTCACCTTTGGGGGTGGCCTTCTGTTTCAACCGCTCGATGAACTGGTTTTGGGTGCCCATGTTTTCAACCCCATTTTGGGCGGCATTGAATCACCTGCCGGCAAAGTTGAAATGCCGGTCACTTTCAGAATTGGAGGGCATTACCGTTTTAGCGAATATGTTTTGGCAGCTTTCGAAACCCAAAAAGACAACCAAAACCCGGCGCTGGCAAAAGCAGGCATCGAATTTTTACCGGTTGAAAACCTGGCGCTGCGGTTCGGCGTATCGGGCAAGCCATTTAAATACACCGCCGGAATTGGCTATAAAACAGGCATTGTTTCGGCAGATTTTGGATTCAGCTACCACGGGAATTTGGGTATCACCCCCTCAGTTTCACTGCAATTTATTTGGTAATGAAAAAATGGATCAAACATACCATCTGGCTGATATTTATAGCCTTTCATCTTATCTCATCAGGGCAATCCCCTGAACAGAACAGGCAACTGGAATCAATTTTAGAATCAATTCTTGAAAACCTGGAAGAAGAAACCGATGCGGCCCTGATCCTGGAAGATCTGGAAGGATATGCTGAAAATCCGTTAAATATAAATGCTGCCAGCCGCACTCAGATTTCAAGACTGCATTTGCTGAACGACATTCAAATTGAAAAACTAACGGATTACCTTAAAAATTATGGACCGGTGTACACCATTTATGAATTAAATTCTATCGATGGTTTCACACCCGAACTGCTCACCAAAATGGAGCCGTTTATTTGGTTTGGGCCTGCCGAAACCGAACCGGAAAGTTTTAAAGAAAGCCTGAAATACGGACGGCATGAACTTTTTCTGCGCACGCTGGGCACTACCCAAAAACCGCGCGGCTACAAGGCAAGAGACGATGGCACCATTCCGTTTGAAGGAAACCGGGCACGCTATTACACCCGTTACCGGTTCAGGGCGGGTGAAAACATTGCGGCAGGATTTACAGCCGAAAAAGATCCCGGCGAAGCATTCTTTTCTGGTTCCAACAAGCAGGGTTTCGATTTTTACTCGGGCCACCTGAGTTTGAAACTAAGCAAAGTGATTGAAAATATTACCGTGGGCGATTTTGTTGTTCGCTCTGGGCAGGGGCTGGTTTTATGGCAGGGATTTTCAACCGGCAAATCGATTCTGGCACTGGATATTTCAAAAACGAACCAGGGCATCCGACCGTTTACTTCCACCGACGAAAACCGCTTTTTCAGGGGTGCATCGGCAACATTCAACATTGCGGAAACCCGATTGAACATTTTCTACTCCAACAAGAAAAACGATGCCAACCTGGCTTTTTCTGATTCGCAGGAAAATTATTTCACCAGCCTGCAAACTTCGGGCTACCACCGCACCGAAAATGAAATTGCCGACAAAAACAGTGTGCGCGATGTGAACCTCGGAGTTGTTGCAACCCGCCAGTTCAACCACCTGAAAATTGGCCTTACTTTTTTGCAGCGCAAATTTGAACTGCCTTTCATCCGCAGCGATCAACTGTACAATCAATTCCGCTTTCAGGGAACAAATAATTTTACAGGCGGTGCCAATTACCTTTTCAGCAAAGGGAAATACCAGCTTTTTGGCGAGGCTGCTATTTCAAAATCAAAAGGAAAAGCTTTTTTGCAGGGCGTAATTGGTCATCTGCACGACCGCATTCAGTTCTCAACATTGTTCCGGCATCTCGATAAAAGCTACCATGCTTTGTGGGCCAATCCGTTTTCGGAAAGCAGCATGCCCGGCAACGAAACCGGACTCTACCTCGGAACACGCATTCTCCCTTTTAAATTTGTTACCCTCACGGGGTACACCGATTTTTACCACTCGGAATGGCTCAACTTTACCACCGCCGGTCCGGCAAATGGATGGGATTTGATGACACAGGCCGATTTCCATTTTTCCGACAGGTTTTCCTTTTATCTGCGCTACAAAAACGAAGTGAAAGACCAGAAATTCAGGGAAAATGAAAAATACATCAACCTGCCTGAACAGCACCGGAAAAGCCGTGTTCATTTTCAATTTCAACCTACAGAAACTATCAAACTAAAAACCCGTGCAGCGCATGTTTTTTATAAAGGAACCGATACAGAAAACGGGTTTATGGTCTTTCAGGATGTACAATACACTCCGCTTTCTGTGCCACTGAACTTAACCGCAAGAATTGCATGGTTCAACACAGAAAGTTACAACTCGCGAATTTATGCTTACGAAAACGACTTGCTTTACATGTTTTCCATTCCTGCCTACTTTGGGCGGGGATTTCGCACCTACCTCAACCTGAAATACAAAATCAGCGAAAATATTGAAGCCTGGTTTAAACTGGCCAACACAACGCTCAACAACGCAGAGTCGATTAGTTCGGGGTACAGCGAAATATCCGGCAACAAAAAAACAGAAGTAAAATTCCAGCTGAGGTTGAAATTATAACGATGAATTTGTTACTTTGCCCTGTTATTCAATAAAAAACAAAAAAGTGAAATATAATTTCGACGATATAAGGCCTTATACAGATAAAGAGGTGCGGAAAAAAATCAGGAAGATGCTGAAATCGCCCGCCTTCGACAAGGTTTTAATGCATATTTTCAAAGTACGTCCAAAGGTTGAAATCGTAAAACTTCAGTTGCGCATGGTACGCAGCATCAAGCAACTACAGGGAGGGTTTGTGTACGATCTGCTGCGCACTGTTATCAACAAAACATCCGACGGGTTAAGCAGCCGGGGCATCGAAAACCTGGATAAAAACAAATCCTACCTGTTCATTTCGAATCACAGGGACATTATTCTCGACGCGGCACTGCTCAATTACCTGATTTTTGAAAAAGGGATGAACACCACGCAAATTGCCATTGGCGACAACCTGTTGCTTTACGAATGGATTGAACACGCCGTGAAACTCAACCGGGCATTTATAATAAAAAGAAGCCTGACTCCCCGCGAACTGATGAAAGCATCGAAAAAGGTTTCGCAATTTATCCGCAAATCAATTACCGAAGACAACATGTCGGTGTGGATTGCCCAGCGCGAAGGACGTACGAAAGACGGGTTTGACCAAACGCAGCCAAGCTTGTTGAAAATGCTGAACATGAGCAACAAAAAAAGCCTGGCCGAAGGATTCAACGAGCTGAATATTGTGCCGGTTTCCATTTCGTACGAAATTGAACCCTGCGGACTGGCGAAAATGAAAGAGCTCATAAAAAAAGAACATTACGGACAGATGAAAACCAGCAAAGACGACCTGAAAAGTATGTCGATGGGGATTTTCAACCCTAAAGGAAAAATGCGTTTTTCTTTTGGCACACCCATAGAAGTTAATTTTGAAGAGGCCAAAACAACCGAGCAAAAAAATGAATACATCCAGGAGCTGGCCTCGGAAATCGATCGCCAGATTTATACCAACTACAAACTCTGGCCCTACAATTATATTGCTTATGATTTACTGACCCAGGAAAATGAATTCAGGGACAAATACAACTACGAAGAGAAAAAGAATTTTGAGATGATGATTCAACAGGCCATGATCCACATCGATTTCCCGATTACCGACATCCAGGAACGTTTCCTGAAAATTTATGCCAATCCGGTAATTAACAAAATAAAAGTAACGGGAAAATAGTATGAACAGAACAATCATCTGGGACTGGAGAAGAAAGTTAAAAGATATCCCGTTTTTTTACGTCCCGGATGAAAAGCTGAAGACTGGTTTTGCCGCGGTATTCATTTTCGGTAACCGAGTAACACACATCAAATGGCAGCCCCGATGTAATCAAATCAAATTTATCCGATTGATTAAATGCGATGCCCGGAAAAATTCCGGAGTTCACATCAGGTTCCACCAAATCGAGCTTCAGGTGCTCCTGGTTTTTACCCACCAGGCGGCTGGTACCTGCATCAAAAACATCTTCGGTAACAAAAACAGGTGTCATATTATGCGGGCCAAACGGGGCAAACTGTTTCAAAATACGGTAAAACCGCGGTGTAATTTCGCTTAGGGAAATTTTTGCATCCACCTCAATGGTTTGCAGTTGCTGCAAGTCGGTAACCTGATTTTTAACAATTTCTTCAAAACGGCGGCGGAATTCAGGTACATTTTCAATTTTAAGCGTCAGACCAGCGGCGTACATGTGTCCTCCGTAAGATTCCAGCAAATCGCTGCACTGCCCGATGGCTTCGTATAAGTCGAAATCTTTTACCGAGCGTGCCGAGCCGGTAGCCAGACCGTTGGATTCAGTCAGGATAATGGTAGGCCGGTAATATTGCTCGGTTACACGCGAAGCCACAATTCCAACCACACCTTTGTGCCAGTCGCGGTTGTAAAGCACCGTGCTTTTCATGTCCTTCATTTCAGGGTCTTTCTCAATCATGTCGAGGGCATCCTGTGTAATATCGCGGTCGAGCGTTTTTCTGATTTCATTGAACGAGTCAATCTCCTCGCCCAGCAAATCCGATTTATCTTCGTCGCGGGCCACCAGAATCTGCACCGACTTTTTGCCGTGCTCAATCCGGCCCGACGCGTTCAGCCGCGGGCCGATTTTAAAAACAATGTCGCTGATTGTAATTTCGCTCCCGTTAATGCCGGCAAAGTTGATAATGGTTTGCAGCCCCACGCCAGGGTTCGAGTTCAATTTTTTCAGACCGTAATACGCCAGCACCCTGTTTTCGCCTGTTATAGGTACAATATCGGATGCAATGCTCACCACCACCAAATCGAGCAAATCGTAAATCTCTTCCAGCTCAATATTGTTTTTCTGGCAATAAGCCTGAAGTAATTTAAACCCCACACCGCATCCTGAAAGTTCTTTATACGGGTAGTTGCACTCGGGTTGCTTCGCGTCGAGCACTGCCACTGCAGGCGGCACTTCGTCATCGGGATTGTGGTGATCGCAGATAATAAAATCGACTCCCCTGTTTTTAGCATCGGTAATTTTATCCACTGCTTTAATGCCACAGTCGAGTGCAACAATTAGTGAAAAGCCGTTTTTTTCTGCATAGTCGATGCTCTGGGGAGAAATGCCATACCCTTCGGTATAACGGTCAGGAATGTAATATTCGATGTGTTTGATACGGGGTTTTAAAAAAGTGTACATTAACGCCACGGAGGTAGTTCCATCCACATCGTAATCGCCGTAAACCAATACCTTTTCCTGGTTGGCTATTGCCAGTTCCAGACGGGCCACTGCCTTCTCCATGTCTTTCATCAGAAACGGGTCGTGCAAATCACTCAACCGCGGACGGAAAAAGGATTTGGCCTCGTTAAACGTTTTTATTCCCCGCTGCACCAGCAACCTTGCAATGGTCATGTTCACATTGAGCGCTGCCGAGAGGTGTTTTATATCGTTTAAATCGCCCTGATTTTTTAGATTCCAGATTCTTTCCATACCACACTTTTCAATTTATTCTCCCCCTAATCCAATTTACAAAGATAAAAATTGAATCCGATAAAGTGCCACTTTTAAATGTCATTGCTAAAGATTCTCTGAAGTGTTTTTACCCAACACCTTAAAATAAAAAGGGAACCACATCTTTTATTATCTTTGCGAAAATTTGAGCAACCCCTGAACATAAATTTAGACAATTGAAAAATGAAGTTGTTTTATTTGCAGAAAATATAAGGAGAAAGAATAATGAGCCAGTTGGAATTGAGTGAACAGGAAGTCATCAGGAGGAAATCGCTAAAAAGGTTACGTGAGCTGGGAATCGACCCGTATCCGGCTGCGGCTTACGATATAAACACCACTTCTCATGCAATAAAGGAGAAGTTTAACGAAGAAGAACAAAATTTTCAGGAGGTGCGCCTGGCCGGCCGGATTATGAGCCGCCGGATTATGGGAAAAGCTTCGTTTGCCGAACTGCAGGATCACACCGGCAAAATTCAAATTTATGTAACCCGCGACGAAGTGTGTCCCGGCGAAGACAAAACCCAATACAACGAAGTATTTAAAAAACTACTCGACATTGGCGACACCATCGGCATCGAAGGGTTTGTTTTTAAAACCCAGATGGGCGAAATTACGGTGCACGTGAAAAATTTTACCGTGCTGAATAAATCGCTGCGGCCATTGCCCATTGTAAAAGAAAAAGACGGCAAAACCTACGACGCGTTTACCGACCCCGACCAGCGTTACCGCCAGCGGTATGTTGACCTGATTGTCAACCCCAGGGTGAAAGATGTTTTTGTGAAACGCACGAAAATTTACAACACCATGCGGCAGATGTTCAACGAATATGGCTATCTGGAAGTGGAAACGCCCATTTTGCAGCCCATACCGGGAGGCGCCGCTGCCCGTCCGTTTGTTACACACCACAACGCACTGAACATGCCGCTTTACCTGCGCATTGCCAATGAATTGTATCTAAAAAAACTGATTGTTGGCGGTTTTGAGGGGGTGTATGAATTCTCCAAAGATTTCCGCAACGAGGGAATGGATCGCACCCACAACCCCGAATTTACGGTGATGGAAATTTACGTGGCTTACAAAGACTACAAATGGATGATGAACTTTACCGAGCAGATTTGCGAACGCGTGGCGCTTGCGCTGCACGGAACTACCAAAGTGCAACTGGGTGAACACATCATCGATTACAAAACGCCGTACCCGCGAGTTACCATGACCGATGCCATTAAAGAGCATACCGGTTACGACATTTCAGGAAAAACAGAAGCCGAACTGCGTGATATTTGCGACAAGCTCGATATTGAAACCAACCCGAGCATGGGGAAAGGAAAACTGATTGACGAAATTTTTGGCGAAAAGTGCGAACCCAGCTACATTCAGCCCACATTTATTACCGACTACCCGGTTGAAATGTCGCCGCTTACCAAACGCCACCGCGAAAACCCGGAATTGACAGAACGCTTTGAGCTGATGGTTTCAGGAAAAGAAATTGCCAATGCCTACTCAGAGCTGAACGATCCCATCGACCAGCGTGATAGGTTTGAGGAGCAGTTGAAACTGTCGGAAAAAGGCGACGACGAAGCGATGTTCATCGACCAGGATTTTCTGCGGGCGCTCGAATATGGCATGCCGCCCACATCGGGAATGGGAATGGGCATCGACCGGCTGACCATGTTCATGACCAACAGCCCGTCCATCCAGGATGTGCTTTTCTTCCCCCAAATGAAACCGGAGAAAAAACAGGTAGAACTTTCCGAAGAGGAAAAACAGGTGCTCGAACTGCTGAAAACCGAATCGCCGGTAGAGCTGAATGCCATTAAAACGCAATCGGGCCTTAGCAACAAAAAATGGGACAAAGCCATTAAAGGCCTTACCAAACACAAACTGGCCAAAGTAAACAACACCGACGACGGACTTTTTGTGGAGATGCCGGAGTAGGAATAAGCTGGAAGTTGGAAGCACGAAGCTGGAAGAAAAAGAAATTATTAAACAAAGTCCCCAGTTGTTTCACCAGGGATTTTTTATGCGGTGTGGCGATTCCCCGCGGTGCGATCCCTTTGGAACAAATCACCGATTTATAGGAATTTAGATGTATTGTGTCACTTATTTGGCGCTTTATGTTATTCACTTTTTTATCAATAAGAATGCTTCCTTAATTGAAGAGTTTGTTAACCCAACTTGTTAAAAATGCCACCCAAAATCAAAAAAATGCACAAATTTCGGTTATTTTATTTTGTAACTGGCTGATAATCAATTATAATATTTTTGAAAATCGTTTGTAGTCCCCGAATTCATTTGTTTACGTGGACCTGGTCCCGTATCTTTGTGGCATATTATTAAAACTGCTGTA
>NZ_JBSQIC010000047.1:0-28216 GCF_055108615.1 Tangfeifania sp.
AGGTTCAAGTCCTGGCTTCGCTACAAAGTTCTTTTAAAATAAAAATATTAAAAATATATTGCGGGGTGGAGTCCCGAGTACTCGGGAGTAGCTCGTTGGCTCATATCCGGCGGTTGCCGGACGTAGGTTCAAGTCCTGGCTTCGCTACAAAGTTCTTTTAAAATAAAAATATTAAAAATATATTGCGGGGTGGAGCAGTTGGTAGCTCGTTGGGCTCATAACCCAAAGGTCGTAGGTTCAAGTCCTGCCCCCGCTACCAGGCAAAGGAGAGTTGAGAAATCAGCTCTCCTTTTTTAGTTTTAAGCAATGAAATATTTTGTTTACGCCATGTATTCAGAGAACCACGACAAGATTTACATTGGAATGACCAGTAATCTTGAAAAACGTGTTTTTGCCCACAATAACCTGCCAAAAGGATGGACTAAAAATTTCCGCCCCTGGAAACTGGTTTATTCCGAAGAATTTCACGCAAAATCAGAGGCTTTAAAACGTGAGAAAGAATTAAAGTCTCACCGGGGAAGAAATTTTATTCGACAACAAATACATAAAAAATGATTGTTGGGCTCATCTGTCGAAAGCCGGAAAGGTATCCGGTAGCTGCCGGGCGAAGTTTCAAGTCCTGCATCTGCTATCAGGTTCTTTTAAAATAAAAATATTAAAAATATATTGCGGGGTGGAGTCCCGAGTACTCAGCGATTTTTAAGACATTATTTGTTTTAGTTATTAAGTCCAAAGTTCTATCATATTATTTCTATATCCAAACGTTTATATTGATTTCACTGCTGTTCATTGATTTACCAGTTTAATTCCGGGATTCAACGCTATTCTGCTACTAAAATTAAATAAGGCGGTAATATTTTTTAATAATTCCTGATATTACAATTCAAAATCACATATAGAGCTGTTTTATAGCGATTAATTTTTGTTTTATTCTTCTGTACTTTTAAAATTATATTTATTTTTACCGCCACATATAAATTTAGTTTTATTCGTTCAACAAATAATTAAACGCAATGAGAATCTCAATCAAAGGTATCAAGGGAAAAGATTTTGTAATTGACCCAGAGGACAGTTTAGCCATGAAACTATCGATGCTAATTGAAGGTCATTGTACCATCGGGGTACAGCAGGCAATAAAAAAGTATGGATATACAGAACAGCGTTACTACCAGCTGTTGGCAAAATACCAGGAGGGTGGTGCCCAGGCATTAATTGACAAACAACCTGGTTCAGACAAACAACCTGTCAGGACTAAAGATATCGTAAACCAAATTATCAGGTTTCGGTTTTTAGACCCGTTTTCCAGTGCTGATGTAATTGCCCAAAAACTAAACCAGATTGGGCACAAGGTCAGTAAACGCAGCGTAGAAAGGACAATTACAGAATATGGGCTTCAAAAAAAACACATGTTCTGAACCCCCAAAAGGAGAAGCAAAGACAAGCTGTTGAGATTCATAAATCTAAACGGGAAAAAATAACGGTCAAAGTCAATACACAAACCACAGAGCGGTTTTTCAGGGAAAGCCTTTCGAGAAAAATAAGCGGGACTTTAGTAGGGTTATGGTTTCTGGCTGCCGCGCACTTGCGCCTGGGCAGTTGGGATTTGATCAAAGGTTATACCGGATGTGCCGGTGCAGATATTGAACCCCGTATCGCTATGCAGATAGTAAATGAGGCCACACTGTGCAGTAACCGTGTAAGAAGGAGTAATTATATTACCCATCAGGGCTTTGAACTGTTAAATGGACTTGGATTTTTGGTAACAGACAGCCAGGTGCATGATTTGCTTGATAAGCACACGGTTAGTGAAGCCCAGGCATTGCAGGAATCATTAGCAGCCATACGGGCCAATAACGGCCATTATCAAGGAGGCTTAATCGCCATAGACCCTCATCGTATTATATCTACCTCACAAAGAATAATGCCGAAAAAGAAAAAACAACCGGGAGAGCCCTCACGGAAAATGTTGCAAACTTTTTTTGCACTGGACACTCAAACCGGGCAACCAATAGGATGTGGCATAGGTTCGCCTGGCACCAATACTACCCAGGCAACAATAGAGCTGCTGAACATAGCAGAACTGGTAAACAGGAATGCTTTAATACTGGCAGACAAGGAACACTTCACAGAATATTTAATTCGAAGTATTGAGCAGAACAGCAATTTTGAATTCCTTGTTCCGGCAATATCAACAGAAAGGATACAGAAAATTGAAAGGTCGCAAAGCTACCAAAGAAAATGGGCAGGCTATGCAGTAGCAGAAACGATGTTTAATTTTGCCGGGCACAAAGAAAAATACAGGTTGCTTTCCCAGCGTGAAGGAGAAACAACAAAAGATTACGCTTACAAATCATTTCTGACATTATCCAACAAGCCGGCAACAGAACTGCTGTCTGATATGTACAGGGAAAGGTGGTCGATTGAAGACTTTTTCAATTTTGACGGAGCCATGGGCTTTAACCGGGCTTCAACATTTAACCTGAACATAAGGTATGGCAAAATGTCTTTGGCCCTGTTGGCACAGGCTGCAACTTATGAACTAAGAAAAAAATTACCAAAACCATACAGCCGCTGGAATTCAACTCATTTGGCAGATGCATTGTTCAAAAAAATGGATAGAGATATAAGTGTGAAAGACGATACCATCTTTGTTACATGTTATAATGCCCCAAAAGAATTAAATTTACAAAACAATTATAAAGACTTGCCAGCCAAATTAATCGCTGAAGGGATTAACCCAAAGATACCATGGCTCTATGATTATAAATTGGATTTCAGGTTCAAATAAAATTCACTAAAATGAATGCATTGTAAAAAATCGCTGAGTACTCGGGAGTAGCTCGTTGGGCTCATATCCGGCAGCTGCCGGACGTAGGTTTCCCGAATCCTCGTGATCCCGCTACCAGGCAAAGGAGAGTTGAGAAATCAGCTCTCCTTTTTTTAGTATAAAAAAAATTATATTCTGCCACCAGCTTACCTGCTGAACGCCTCCAGCGAATTTCTGATTTCGGAGATTTCGTCGCGTAAAACAATAATGTCCGATTCGGTGAGTGGTTTTATCAGTTCCGAATCGTAAATGCCAAGAAATTTGAAAAATGAGTTTTCAGCCCGAATAATTCAAGAATTATTCCTGTCTCCGACAGCGACTAAGATTACGTATAAACTTTTTTCAAAAGTTTAACTTCATCGTAAACGGCAATGCTCATATTGTCGTTCGGAAAATTCAGGTACGACAATTTGACCATGTCACCCTCAACTTTAAAATGTGGGTCAACCACTTTTCGTTGGTTTACAACCTGAATGTCTCCTGAACGCACTGTAAACTCCTTCAGGTATTTTTCATCACCGTGCTTAACAGTCATGAAATAAGTGCCGTCTTCAAGTGTTGAAAGGTCATACTTCCTTTTATAAGTAAACGATTTGTCATCTGTTTTTTTTTCTGTAAAAACGGTCGCCGTATTCATCCATGATTTCAACCTCAAAAAATTTAGCTTCAACGTTGCTCGCCTCAACAATGGCTTCTTCCGGGGATGATTGCTCAATATTTACTTTTAAATTTCCGGATGCAAACGCTGCACTTGCTATAAATGCAAATACTGTAATTAATAATGTTGTTTTCATTGTTTTCATAACTTTTCATTTTTTTGTTTTTACTGGGTTCAAACTTTCTTACTTCATAAAAGGAATAAACAGAAGATTTGTTTATCTTTTTATTGTTTAAAGCAAACTTTAACACGAATTAACATCATAAAAACATGATAAACAGCTAAATAATCAAAATATTAAAATATGTTAAAGTGGATATTGATAGAGTATCAACAAAACTTTTGCGCGGTGTTATTGATAAAACAGAATGGAATGAGCCCGATTTTTTCTAAATTTGAGCTATAAGTAAATTATAAAATGATGACAAATAATACATTATCAAAACTTTATACGGAGTCATTTCATGCCAACTGGAATGAGTTGGCCTTTACCGATTACCAGGGGAATGATTTCAGTTACAGCGATGTGGCCAAATTAATTAAGGCGCTCCATTTGTTTTACCAGCTAACCGGTGTTCAGCGGGGCGACCGGATTGCCGTGCTGGGCCGGAACTCTGCCCACTGGGGGGCTGTTTTTCTTTCAGCGCTTTCGGCCGGGATAATAATTGTTCCCATTCTGCCTGATTTCAATGAGAGCAATACCAACCATATTATCAACCATTCGGAATCGAAGTTGGTAATTGGTGCCAAATCATTGCTCGAAAAAATTGATTTCGATAATGCCGAAAAACTGCATGCGGTTATCGTGCTGGAAGACTTTTCACTGCATGCGGCAAAAGATAAAAATCTGAAGTACAAGCTGGATGATGCGTTTCGGTACTACAAGGAAAACAAGCTTGAAAAAAATCAGTTTCAGTTTGAAAAATGGGAACGTGAAGAAACCTGCATAATTTCCTATACATCAGGAACAACCGGTTTTACCAAAGGGGTGATGATACCTGAAAGGAGCCTGGCATCGAACATTGTTTATGCCCGGGAACACATGCCGTTGGAACCGGGGCACAAAATTGTTTCGTTTTTGCCCATGGCCCATGTTTATGGCCTGCTGTTCGAATTTTTATTCCCGCTAACCCGGGGGTGCCACATTACATTCCTCAGTAAAATTCCATCGCCGGCAATAATTACCAAGGTGTTTGGCGCAGTAAAACCGCACCTCATTTTATCAGTGCCACTGGTTATCGAAAAAATTTATAAAAAACGCATTTTGCCCAGCATCGAAAAACCACTGATGCGTGTTTTGTTGAAACTTCCCTTTATCTCGAATATCATCCTGAAAAAAATCAGGGAAAAACTTATTGAAACATTTGGCGGCCGGTTTTTCGAAATTGTTATTGGCGGGGCTCCGTTAAGTGCTGAAGTTGAGAAATTTTTTAGTAAGTTAAATTTCCCGATTACTGTTGGTTACGGGATGACAGAGTGTGGCCCTCTAATTAGTTACGAAGCCTGGGATAAAACAGTGCCCGGTTCGGCAGGACGCCTTGTTGACCGCATGGAAGTGCGTATTGACTCGGAAGATCCATACAATACGGTCGGAGAAATTCAGGTGCGCGGAGAAAATGTAATGACCGGTTATTATAAAAACGAAGAGTTTACAAAAACTGTTTTTAGCGTCGATGGCTGGCTGAAAACCGGCGACCTGGGGATAATTGACGAGAACAATTTCATATTCATTAAAGGACGTACGAAAAATATGATCCTGGGGCCTTCCGGTCAGAATATTTACCCGGAAGAAATTGAAGCAAGAATTATGAACCTCCATTATATTTCGGAATGTGTTATTGTTGAACGTGATGGAAAACTTGTGGCCAAAGTTTATCCTGACCACGAAGCCATGAAAGAACATCACATTAAGATGGAAAATTTGGCCGACGTAATGGAAGAAAACCGTAAAAAACTTAATGCCGACTTGCCGCGTTACGAAGTGGTTACAGCATTTGAGATGGTTGACGAAGAATTTGAAAAAACACCTAAAAAGAATATCAAGCGGTTTAAATATGTATAGCCGCTAATGGAATAATTTTCAACTAAATTTGATATGAACAAAACCAGTAACCTGGATCCTTCAGGGACAAGATTATTATCGCTCGATTTTTTTCGTGGAATAACCATGTTCCTTTTGGTAGCCGAAGGCACAGCACTGTGGAGTGTTCTTGTGCGGGAACCCGTTGCCGGCACTTTTCTCGAACCGTTTTTTCAGCAATTTCATCACCATCCGTGGAACGGGTTGCGATTCTGGGATTTGGTGCAACCCTTTTTTATGTTTATTGTAGGGGTAGCCATGCCTTTTTCGTATGCAAAACGAAGAAAACGCGGCGACTCGAAACAAAAAATTACACGCCACATCATTCAGCGGTGCATTCTTTTACTTGCCTTTGGTGTTGGCCTGCATTGCGGCTACCGTCGCGAACTGGTGTGGGAGCTGTGGAATGTGCTTTCCCAACTTTCGGTAACTATATTAATTGCCTATTTTTTAATGCACTACAAATATGCTGTGCAAATAGTTGCTTCGTTTGGGTTGCTGCTGCTCACCGAAATTTTGTACCGCACTTTTCCCCTTGAAGGTTTCGACCAGCCTTTTGTGAAAGATCATAATTTCGGAACGTGGATGGACCTGGTTTTGATGGGAAAAATTAATCCCGGTGGCGGCTGGGTAGCCATTAATTTTATCCCGACTGCGGCCCATACCATCTGGGGAGTTGTGGCCGGGCAGATTTTGATGTCGGGTAAAACGGCCACTCAAAAAATAAAAGTCATTGCCTTTTCCGGCCTCGCCATTCTGGCGGTAGGTTACCTGCTCGACTGGACTTCCGTTACTCCCATCATAAAAAGAATCAGTACATCCTCATTTGTACTGGCTTCCGGAGGCTGGGCCCTTTTGGTGCTGGCTTTTAGCTACTGGTTTATCGATGTTAAAAAAATTAGTGGCTGGATATTCCCATTTGTTATTGTGGGTATGAATCCGATTTTTATTTACCTGTTTTTTAATACGGTGGGCGGCCAGTGGCTGAATGGTTTCGTAGCCATTTTTACCAAAGGCTTTTTAGCGTGGTTCAACACTCCCGAATTTGTTATGGCACTGGTAAATTCGTTAACTGTTTTGGCGCTTGAATGGTTTTTGTGTTACTATTTATACCTGAAAAGAATTTTCTTTAAAATATAAAATCAGTAATTTCACTTTAAATTAAAACCTGTTGAAAATGGAAAATACTTCACGTAGAAATTTTTTGAGGACAACACTGGCAGCAACGGCAGGCTCTCTGCTGGTTTCCCCGGCACTTGCCGGCTATGCTGCAAAAAAATCACCGTTTAAAATTTCACTGGCCGAATGGTCGTTACACAAAGCGTTGTTTGCCAATGAAATGACCAATCTGGACTTTCCGAAGTTTGCCAGCGAGCATGGTATTAAGGGACTTGAGTATGTGAACCAGTTTTTTAAAGACAAAGCCAAAGATGAAAATTACCTTGGCGAACTGAAAAAGATTTGCAAAAACGAAGGTGTGGATAGTGTGCTGATAATGTGCGACGGCGAAGGAATGGTTGGTCATCCCAGCAAGGCGGAACGCCTTAAAACGCTGGAGAACCACAAAAAATGGATTGATGCGGCAAGATTTCTCGGTTGTCATTCCATTCGTGTAAACGCAGGTAGCCAGGGTTCATACGAAGAGCAGCAAAAGCTGGCCGCCGACGGCCTTCGCATGATGTGTGAATATGGCGACACGCAAAAGATTAATATTTTGGTAGAAAACCATGGCGGCCTGTCGAGCAATGGAAACTGGCTGGCCGGTGTTATGGAACTGGTCGATCATAAACGCGTTGGCACCCTTCCCGATTTCGGCAATTTTATAATCGACAGGCAAACCGGAGAGGAGTTCGATCGCTACAAGGGAATTGAACTGCTTATGCCTTATGCCAAGGGAGTCAGTGCCAAGTCGCACGAATTCGATGAGGATGGAAATGAAATCCATTCCGATTATTACCGCATTATGAAAATTGTGAAAGATGCCGGTTATAAAAGTTGGGTTGGTATTGAATATGAAGGAAGCGACCTCTCAGAAGAAGAGGGTATTCTTGCTACAAAACATCTGCTCGAAAAAGTGTTTGAATCTCTCACATAGACTTTTAGCTTTTGATGAGGTTGTCCAAAAAGTTTATATTCTGCAAAAGAGCGTCATCCTGAATTCCTGTCTGTCGCCAGGTAGGTGCTTAAGTGTCTTTTTATCAATGAGTTAATATTCTGAAACAATGGAGAGGTTGGTTCGTAATAAAATGGCGGCTTTGTTCGAATTGCTTTAAAGTGGACTTACTGGGTTTGATTGGTTGTAAGTAGATCAAAGCCAGCAAACATGGTTATTAGTTGTTTGTCTTTCAGGAAGGAAGCGGTGGAAATCTCCACCGCTTTTTTGTTGCTCATTGGTCTTTAATTTCAGTTAATCGAATCTTATTGGTAAACACCCCACTCGTGTTCGGGTTGCACATCACCCCAGTCGGCAGTGGTGGCACCCCACAACAAGCCGTATTTTTTGTTAAAACGGTGGTCCTGCAGAAATTCCATTGCCCATTCCAAACGTTCTGAAACGGTTTTATCGCCCACTTTTTCGGTGAGAATGGAAGAATCCCCGGTGGCCAGTACATACTTGTAAACCGCTTGTACCAATGACGATTCCTGGTCGGTTTCCACTGTGTTTTCATGCCCGGCATAGCGCGGTTCCAGTTCAGAATAAATGTAATCGTACCCTCCGCCAGCTTTGTTGGCCGGAATAAACCCGTCGATGATGTTGCCGTCAGCGCCCTGCATTCTGAAAAAAACAAGCAAATTCTCCCTCAACACTTCAGCTTCAAAAACCTCTGCCGAAAGTTCAATGAATGTGTTGTAATCGCGAATCCACACTTCGCCGTATCCGTCGCCGGCATTGAACCAGGTTTTGACAACTTCAACCGCTTTTTCTTTTACAAATGCAAAATATTCGTTGAATTAAATCTGTTTCTTTAGTTCTTCTTTTTGGGGAGGCACTGAAGAACCAGCCCAAAAACCGATTATCAATATTGTAAATACCAGGATCTTCATTTCTTCAATTTTTTAAGTAAATGTTTCCGGAAAACTGTTTTCAGAAAATACTTTTATGAAACTGACGGGTGCGGGTGTAATTATCACTTTTAAGCCTGCGGTTTGGAATAGTGGTGAAAATAATTCCCAAACTAACCTGTGAAGTTATTGCCCAGCCGTTTGTTCGGCGGATAGTTTCCTCTCCCTGATAAACAAGGTAATCGTAATTGGGCACTCCGTTAACAACATCCGAATGGGTAACAGAAATTGTTCCGTCGAAATAAATATCCAGCTCGTCGGACAACCTGTAAGTTAATCCCAGTCCGCCGCCACCGGTAAATGCCGGATCTTTGGGATCCTCGTTGCTTTTTGTGCCTTGTGAGTACAACACGCCAACGTCGTACCCCACACTGTAACGCGGGTCCTGAAAAGTAAAATCAGTTCCTACAAAAGCAATTCCCCCGTGCAGTTTTGTGAAAAAGATGACATCTTCGTAAACGGGAAGAATGTAAAAACGGGCTGTTCCTAAAATGTTGAAAATGTTTGTGTTATAAATGAGGGTTTCGTCCGGGTATTTGTAGGTGTCGGGCAGTGGATTGTACCTGGAAAGGAAAAAGTTATATAGCGGGGCGGTTTCGGTATAGCCCGAAAGGTTGGTGTAATCAAACTCAACACCCAGCTCAAAATCGGTAGTTACCGGGGCCATTATTTCAATTGATGCTCCAAGGTTAAGTTCGGGTGTAAAATCATCGCTCCCTTTGTGAGAAAGGGTTTCTTTCATGGGGTGGCTAACTTCAGGCTCCCCGGGTTCTTTCATGAAAATACTACTGTTTGCACTCGCCCGGAATCGTAAAACCTGGGCTTCTAAATGGATGGGAGTCAGTAATAAAAGTAACAGAATCAGCAGTATATTCTTCATCGTTAAAGTTATTTAGCAGCGCGTAATTTAATTCTTTCTTTTTCGAAATTGAAAAGAACCTGGAAAGAATCGTTATTTTCGTTGCTTAACTTCTTTGGCATCAACAACTTTAAACAGTTTGTCGGAGCGCCGTAGTTTTGTGTCAACAGGCACCGAAATGCGCTGGCCTTTCAGTCCTTCCTGTACAGGTTTTAAATCGAACCTGATTTCTTTTACCGTGGTCTGCACTACGCCGGTAGTGGGGCCCGTAATAATAATTTCATCGCCGGTTTTCAGGTTTTTGGTTTCCAGTTTAAATTCAGCAACCTGAATGTTGGTGAAGTAATTGGTACATTTCCCGATGTAAATTTTTCGTTTGGTTGCCTGCGAACCGTAATTGGCACTCCACTCGCCCAGGTGCTGGCCCAGGTAATACCCATCCCAGAACCCGCGGTTAAAAACAGTGGAAAGGCGCTGGTTCCAGTCATTAATTTTTTTTTCGGTAAAAGTGTCTTCTTTCCAGGCCTGAACGGCTTCGTGGTAACATTCAGCCGTTGTTTTTACATATTCGGGTGAGCGGGCACGGCCTTCAATTTTTAAAACCGAAACACCTACATCCAGTATTTTATTCAGAAAATGAATGGTTTTCAGGTCTTTTGGCGACATGATGTACTCATTGTCGATTTCCAGCTCGGCCCCGGTCTCTTTATCGGTAACGGTGTAGGCACGGCGACAGGTTTGCAGGCAGGCCCCGCGGTTGGCCGATGAATTCATTTCGTGCAGGCTGAGGTAGCACTTTCCGCTGATGGCCATGCAGAGCGCTCCGTGAACAAACATTTCAAGGCGAGCGAGGTTGCCCGAGGGGCCTTTAATTTGTTGTTTGTGAATTTCTTCGCTGATTTCCTGAACCCGGCCCAGGTTCATCTCGCGGGCCAGCACTACCACATCGGCAAATTGCGCGTAAAATTTTACCGCGCCGGTGTTGGTAATATTTACCTGGGTTGAAATGTGTACTTCGAGCCCAATGGAACGGGCATACTGAATGACCGAAATGTCGGCGGCAATTACTGCCGAAACGCCAGCCTCATGCGCTGCATCGAGCACGGCGTGCATCTGGCTTACTTCACCATCAAAAATTTCAACATTGAGTGTGAGGTAGGTTTTTACCTGGTTTTGAGAGGCGATTTCAACTATCCTGCGTAAATCGTCGAGCGAAAAATTATTTGATGAACGCGACCGCATGTTCAGGTGCTCCACCCCAAAATAAACTGACCCTGCTCCTCCCTGTATGGCTGCCATTAACGTTTCGTACGAACCTACCGGTGCCATTATTTCAATATCCCTCTGTTTCATCCTTTACAATGATTTTTTGAGGGTGCAAAGTTACAATAATTTCAGGCTTGAAATTTTATTTCAATTGTGAAAAAGGTTAAGCTGTATAAAACCGTTTTCTACATTGGCATTTCACAAATCGCTAAATAAATTTCTCCCGTTTTTGCAAATTAAACAAACCGTAAAGAATAAATACTACAATACCCACACCGAGGAAAATCCTGTTTTTGACAATGAGTCCTTCCCAAATGATTTCGTTAAAATTGTTCGGAATTTCAAAAGGATTCAGAAACACATTCCATTGGGTGCGTTCAACAGCATCCTGTAAAATAATGAGGGCCACGCCTATTAAAACCATAACCACAGCCGTTCCGTTTCCGTTTTTAATTAGGGTAGAAAACATAAATGCCAGCGATCCCATAAAAACGATGGGATACATCAGCTCGTACGACATTTCCAGAATATTCACATTGTAAAGAAGTATGGAAGCCAGTGCCGTAAAAAGCATGATGATAATAAAAATAAGGACGTAAATCATCAGCAAACGTACCAGCCACACTTTGTAGCGGTAATTGGGAATACCGAAAAGTATTTCGAGCATCCTGGAATCGTCGTCGTTTTGAATGCCAAATACCGAAGGGTAAAAAATAAGCAGGATACCGGGAAATATGAGCAATCCGTAAACAGTTCCTTCAGTAAGGGCCTCGCCGTTTAAAACCGTTTGAATGGCAAAAAACATGAAAAAGGCAAACGCTGCAATCAGGAACCAGATAAACCGGTTGGCAAATATGATTTTCAGGTTGTACCTCACCATTCGTGTTGAATTGACCAACGTGTTTTTTAGTTCTAATTTTTGTTTCATTTTACAGGGTTTAAACAAAGTCTTTTAATAAGCACAAGTAAGAATCTTCGAGATGCGGTGAAACATTTACGGCTTCGGGTGCCGGTTTTTCTTTGGACAGCAACCTCAGCTTAATATTTTCGCCATCGCGCATGTGGTGAATAATAAGCTGTTTGTTTGAAAACTGATCGAACTCTTTGGCAGGAATAGTCATTTGCCAAACGAATCCTTCACCCATTCTGGCCATATCGGTCGGTGTACCATAATATTTCAGGTCGCCCCGGTTAATAACTGCTACCTGGTTGCACGAGCTCGAAATATCTTCAATAATATGTGTTGAGAAGATGACAATTCGCTCGCGGCTCAGTTCTACCAGCAAGTTTCTGAAGCGTATCCTTTCGCGCGGGTCGAGGCCGGCGGTTGGTTCGTCAACAACCAGTATCCGCGGCAGGTTAAGCAGAATTTGTGCAATTCCTATCCGTTGTTTCATCCCGCCCGAAAACGAACCGATTTTATCGTCTTTCCGCTCGAACATGTGTACATTTTTCAACACGTATTCCATCCGTTCCTTCCTGATAGCCGGATCTTTAATTCCTTTCAGGATGGCCTGGTAATCGAGAAATTCCCATGCCGACATATTTTCGTAAGTTCCGAAAGCCTGCGGCAGGTAACCAATCAGCCCCTGCAATTCTTCGCGGTGTTTCTGTGTGTCGAGCCCGTTAATCCATATTTTCCCGTAGCTCTGTTCCAGAATTCCGCAAATAATGCGCATCATGGTAGATTTACCCGCTCCGTTGGGACCAAGTAACCCGAACATCCCTGTTTTAATTTCCAGCGAAACGCCGTTCAGAGCCCTGAATGGCACCTTCCGTTTTCCGATAACAGGAATTTGGCGCACCAGCGTGAAATAGCCGCGGCGAAGGTTTGAGAACCTTCCGCCAATGCGGGCAATATTCAGTTTTTTATTATGAATGTATTCTCCGGATTCGTAAATCACCAGCAGCAGGTACCAGATAATTCCTACAAAAATTACCATTCCGAGGTTGTCCCAGCGCAAGAAGAAGATAAAGAGGAACAATGCAGGTACAACCCAAAAAATAACCCGTTTAATAATTTTGTCGATTTTCAGGAAGACCGGTTTTGAAGTATCCTCGTACTTGTTTCTCAATACCTGAGATAACGGCACATTTAACAGGAACAGGAAAAAGAAAACGATGTGCGACATCACCCACATCCAGAGGTTGCTTTCGAGGTAAAAGAAGGTGAAATACACCAGGAACCCAAATAGCGGGATTTGCCAGATGAGATCGTAAAAATCGCGCAAATGCCTGTAATTTTTGAGCAACCCGGCACGTTTCCTGATTTTCAGGCCCGATTTCCATTCGCGTACAAACCGACTGTCGCGGTCGTAAATTTTTACCAGTTGGCGAATTACAATCCGGATGGGTTCATTTTCATCGATTACTTTTGAACTGGCCTGCCGCAAGCTGGTAAGTATGAATGCGGTAACCCCTGGTATGAGTATAACAATGGCCATAAAACCAAGGAGTTGCCAAATAAAAGACTCTACTTCGAAATAAATGTAAAATGCAGCTGCAACAAAAATTACGAGTTGTAAAACTTTTAATCCCCAGTGCAGCGATTTTATCCAGTTCACCGCGTTTTCCATACCAAAATAGAGGGTAGGCACAAAAATCAGGGTGAGCAGGGTACTTACGGCAAGGCCGCCAATTACGGTAATAGCAAAGGGAGCTCCAATGGCTCCAACATATTCCGACTGCCCCAGTGCCAGTGGAAACATGGCCACAATTGTGGTAATTGCAGTGATTAAAATTGGGCGAACCCTCGAAAGCCCGGCAGTTATAATTGCCCGTGACTTCCGGTTGCCGCGTTTTCGGAGTATGTTGGTAAAGTCGATTAATATG
This sequence comes from Tangfeifania sp., assembly GCF_055108615.1. Taxonomy (NCBI): domain Bacteria; kingdom Pseudomonadati; phylum Bacteroidota; class Bacteroidia; order Marinilabiliales; family Prolixibacteraceae; genus Tangfeifania; species Tangfeifania sp. Next base: position 13,586 of record NZ_JBSQIC010000047.1, read on the forward strand.
ATACCGTTGTTAACCACCACTCCAAGTAAAATGAGGAACCCGGTGAGTGTATTGGCATTGAACAGGCTGTTGCCGGTAAATATGAGAGCCAGGAACGAACCAATGGCTGCCAGCGGTACAGAGAACATCAGCACAATTGGTGTTGTCAGCGATTCGAATACCGAAGCCAGAATCATCAGAATGAGAATGAATGCAGCTGCAATCAGGAAATAGAATTCCGAAAACTGGTCTTCTTCATGAATTACTTCAATGGCAACTCCGGCCGGCATTTTATAGCTGCTCACAATCTGGTCAATTTCAAGACGGTAAGCTTCGAGCAGATCTTTCGATTGTTCGGCTTCTTCTACAAACCGGTAAAACAGCTCAATTTGTTTTTCCTGGTTTACCCTTGTAATTCTCGACATTCCTTCGTCGTAAACAAAATCGGCAAGGTCTTGCAGGTCGTAAACCGCTCCTTCGTTATTGTTCACCTGCAACTGTCGTAAATCGTCGATTGATTTTTCGGATGCGGCTTCTTCCTCTTCTTCTGTGAGATTTTCTTTTATGATGATTTCGTACTCTTCGGTTCCCTGTTTAAAATTAACACCTGAAGAAAACTCGCGTGAGAATGAGCCCAGCTCCGAAGCAATATTATTTAGTGAAACGCCAAATTCGTTTAGAAGCAGCTGGTTGAAATAAAGGTGCAGTTCAGGACGGTTCCCGGCAACACTGACATTGGCGCTGCGAATGGATTCAAGGTCTTCGATGTAGTATTGCAAATCTTCGGCAACACCTTTCATCATTTCAAAATTTTCGCCTTTTATTACAATGCGTTCGCGGTTGGTCCCGATTCCCATGAACCGGCTAAAATTCTCCATGCCGGCACCAGCTCCGCCACCGCCACCAAACCTGGAGCTTGACGCGGGCGCAGATAAACTTATGTTGGCCTGCGAAATATTATTCACCAGCCCCTCAACTTCTGCCTTTATTTCGGCAATTGTCCGGTCGTTAATATCTTCAAAATCTTCCTGAAGAACAACCGTTATAATGGCTTCTTCTTCCTGTATGTTGGCAATAACGTCCTCTCTTTCTTCAATTTCTTCAAGCCGGCTTTCAACCTCTGTAACTACTTTGTCGGTTGATTCGAGGGTTGACCCGGTGGGCATGGTAACATACAGTGAGAATCTTGTCTCTTCTACTTCTTCGAGGTTGTTTACGCTAACTGCCAACACAATAAATATGGTAATGAAAAAGATAATGATAGCGCCAATAACCGTTGCGGCAGGCGCTCGCATGGCCGATTTCAGCAGCAGGATGTAAACCTGGATTGTACGGTTATTGGTGGTTACTTTTTCATAAAAAATATTGTGCGATGATTTTCTTTTCAGTAAAAGATGGGCTGCCATGGGAATGAGCAGCAGTGCCACAAACAGCGATACGGTGAGGGTTGAAATGATGGATACCCCAACGTGGGTACCGAGCAGCTTAATCATGTAATCTGTTGAAAACAGGAAAGGCAGAAAAACAGTGATGGTGGTTAATGTGGCTGCAATAATGGAACGCCAAACTTCTTTTGTTCCCTGAACAACTGCCTGGTCGGGACTGAAGCGCCGCCCCGAAAGGCGGTAAATATTCTCGAGCACAACCACACTGTTATCGAGGAGCATCCCGATGGCCAGCACCAGTCCTACGAGGGTTAAGCTGTTAATGGAGATGTTGAATGCATAGAACAGGTTAAATGCAGTGAATACCGAGACCGGAATGGCCATTGCAATTACAGAAACTATGCGCAGGTTTTTCAGGAAAATCCAGAGTACGAAAATGGCAAGCAGGCCGCCTACCAGCGCCAGGTTGATAATCTGGTCGATGTTTTTTTCCATGGTTTCGGCCGTGTTGGTCTGCACCACAATTTCAACATCTTTGGCTGCCAGTTCTTCGTTTAGCTCTGCAATGCGTTCCTGTACATTGTGCGATAAATCGATGAGGTTGGCCTGCGAATCGCTCACCAGCATCATCGATACGGCATCTAATCCGTTCACGCGGCTGATGGATTCTTCTTCTTTTACACCGAAGAAAACATCGGCGACATCTTTCAAAAAAATGGGGCCTTCGGCCAGCACAATGTTTTCAATGTCGGTAACATTGTCGTATTCGGCTGTTACGTGTACAAAATATTGCTTCTGATTTTCGTGCAGATAACCTGTAAAAGCGCGGCTGGTTGAGTTTTGCGAGATAGCACTTTGAATTTGCGAAGGGGTAATTCCATAGGCCTCGCAGGCATTTTTATCGTAGGTAACTTCAATGGAACGTTCGTTCCCGCCAAAAACCGTTACTGTTGCAATTCCGTCAATATTTTCGAACTCAGCGGCAAGATCCTGGTCAACAATATTCCTAAGTCTGTCGGTTCCTCCGCTGCCGCGAACCTGCAACTCCATAAACTGGTTGCTGATTTGCTGTATATCAACCCGGTTAACGGTAACATTAAAGTTCTCGTCGAGTTCGTCGGTGGCCTGGTCAATCTTTTCCTGAAGTTTCAGGAAGGCATACTGAAAGTTGACATTTTGCTTAAAGTTAACCTGGATGGAGGCCGAGCGGTTATCCAGGTTCGACTCAATGCTTTCAACTCCTTCCATGGTGCTGATTGCCCCTTCAATCGGGATTACAGCCTGGTTTTCCATGTAGTCCGGATCGACTTCGATACGCGAATTAACCTGGACATAAAGCATGGGGAGCTCGGCATTGGGCATTAACTCTACCGGCAGTTGTTTATAGGAAACATACCCCAACAGGGTAAGCCCGATAAACAACATGCTGATGAGTATTTTTCTATTTATGATGAATTTCATATTAATTTCTGAAAATCAGTTTGATCTGCATTATCTGTGTTCTGCTATTTTTTATTTTTCGCCGTGAATAATCCTTTTGTCCTGTCTAAAATATCGTACACACAGGGGATTACAACCAACGTTAAAAGTGTTGATGTAACCAAACCGCCGATAACTGCCAGCGCCATTGGCGAACGCAGCGAGGCACTTTCACCAAAACCGAATGTTAGTGGCAGCAAGGCAAGAATTGTTGTAATACTTGTCATGAAAATCGGGCGGATACGTTGTTGTCCGGCCTGTATTATTGCCGATTTTCTGTCGAACCCTTCGCGGATGAGTTGGTTAATGCGGTCAACCAAAATGATGGAGTTGTTTACCGCGATACCGGCAAGCATAATTAACCCGATGAACGCCATAATATTAAGCGTTTTGTTCAGGGCAAAAAAGATGAGAATGCTGCCTACCACAGCCAGCGGAATAGTGAGTAAAATGGTAAACGGATGGATGAGCGACTCGAATTGTGAAGCCATTACCATGTAAACCAATACAATGGAGAGCAGTAGTGCGAAACCCAGGCTTTCCATCGACTCCTGTCTTTTCTCTTCTTCGCCGGTAACCATAATGCGGTAATTAGCAGGCAAATCAATTTCTGCTGTTTCCTGCCTGATGGTACTTGCCACGTGGTCGAGGGCAAGCCCTTTTTCCATTTGGGCAGTAACCCTTCCCGTGCGGTTCTGGTTTTTCCGGTAAATTTCTTTGGGCGAAGTTCCGTAGGAGATGTCGGCAATTTCACTTAGCCTGAATTCCTGGTTATTGGACGTAATTTTCAGGTTTCCTATCTCATTCAATCCTTTTTCAGGAACCTTAATGGTGATGTCGCGCATTTCGCCGTCTTTCTCCAGCTGGCCGGCGTTTTTGCCTTCCAGCTGATCCTGAATTTGAGTAATCACCGTGTTGATATCGATGTTGTACATTCCTGCACGCACCCTGTCAACAAAAACTTCCACTTCTGGGGCTCCGCCTTCAACCGATGATTTTACATTGAACAACCCGTCTATACCGGTCATTTTTTCTTTCACCTGGCTCATGATGGTTTCAATCTCCCCGAGGTCTTCGCCGCGCACCTCAACCACAACCGGTGCTTCATCGGTACCCAGAATCGATTTCAGTGCACTTTGTTCCTGTGTGAAGGTGACTTCAAGCCCGTTAATGTTACTGGTAAGATTATCGATGGAAGCAATGGCACTTTCTACTGATATAGTTGATTCTTCTTTGAGGATAACCTTTATCTCGGCGGTGTTTTCTCCTTCGAAGACTGAACTTTCATCGCCGCCAAAACCGGTTGATGGCCCGGAAAGGGAGTAGATTATATCGAGGTTATCGCCAAGGTAATCAGTAAGAATGGCTTCAATATTTTGTACGGTCGATTCCGTGCGTTGTAATTCCGTGCCTTCCTGTAATTTCAAGCCAACAGTAAATTCCCTTGTTTCAGTTTTGGGCATGAATTCGGTGCCAATTCCGGGCACCAGCATAAACGAGCCTGCAACAAGTAAGGCGGCCAAAATCACTACAATCCATTTTATCCTGAGGATTTTTTCAAGAAATCTGCCGTAACCGCCAACTTTTACCGAGCGTTTTTTCACCGGCGATTTTTTGTTTTTATAAATGCGGTGATAAAGTGTTGGAATGACAAAAATGGCTACAAACAGTGATGAAATCAAAGAGAAAGCCACTGTCCATGCCTGGTCTTTAAACAGCTCGCCCGATGCGCCGTGCAGATACACAATGGGCAGGAAAACGATAATGGTAGTGAGCGTGGAAGCGGTAATGGCACCACCAACTTCTGCAGTTCCTGTAATGGATGCATCTTTGGCACTCAGGCCGTTTTCATGGTTTCTGAAAATATTTTCGAGCACCACAATGGCATTGTCAACCAGCATGCCGGCACCCAGGGCCAAACCTCCCAGTGTCATAATATTTATGGTGAGGTTGTTAAAATACATGAGGTTGAAGGTGGCAATAATGGAAATGGGGATGGCGATACTAACAATGAATGTAGTCCCTATTCTGCGGAGGAAAAGGAAAAGAATAAACACGGCAAGCAAAATACCAAGCAGGGCGGTGTTTTGCACTTCGCCAATGGCATTGCTGATAAATGTGCCCTGGTTGCTGACCAGCTCCACAGAGTAGCCGGGCAGCGCCCTTTCGATATCAACCAGTGCATCGTTAATTTGATTTACAGCGTTTACGGTGTTGTATTTGGTTTCTTTATAGATTGAAAGCCCAACACAACGTTCGCCGTTGATATGCACGATGTTGACCGGTTCTTTATTTCCAATTTCAACAGTAGCCACATCCCTGAGGTAAACCGGTGCCATTTCAACACGCGTTTGTCCCTCGGTTTCGGCCCTTACCGCTTTGTAACCCACAATCAGGTTTTCAAAGTCTTCAACCGTACTTAACAGGCTAACGCCTTTCACAATGTACTGAAGGCCCATTTCACTAATCCTTCCGCCGGAAACATTGCGGTTAAAATTCTGGATCCGGGTACTGAGATCGTCAAGCGTCAGGCCTTGCGATCCAAGGCGGTAGTGGTCGGTTTTAATGATAACCTCACTCTCTTCCTGCCCCGACAGTTCCACGTCGGCCACTCCTTCGAGCCTGACCAGTTCGTTGCGGATGTAATTTTCGGCAACTTTTCTGATTTCGTTCATGTCGGTAATTTCATTGTGTTTTACGCCAATGAGCATTACCGGGGCGGTATTGGGATCGTGCTGGGTGATTTTCAGGTCGTCGATATCCGCATTTTGGGTGAGGGTGTTCAATGCTTTTTGCAGGTCGAGGAAGGCCTCATCCATATCTTTATTCCACGCGTATTCAACAGTTATCTGGGCCGCTCCCACTTTCGAAATGGAAGATACCTGAATCACATCCGACTGGCGGATGGCCAGCGCCTCGATGTCTTCAACAAACTGCTTTTCCATCTCCTCGGGCGGGCGTTCGCCCGATTGGATTTCCACGAAAATGCGCGGTGAATTCAGGTCGGGAAACAGGTCAACACCAAGCTTGTCATACGAAATGTACCCGAGGAGGACGACTCCCAGGACAATCATCAGTATGGTTACCGGGTAATTGACAGAAAATTGTGTTAGTTTCTTCATTTTTTAAATATTTCTGATGATTTTCCGGGAACGGGTTACCGGATAATTTTCACTTTCGAGTCGTCGCGTAATGTTTCAAATCCTCTTATAATCAACCGATCGTTAACCTGCAAACCTTCGATGACCTCCACATTGTTCTGGTTTTCAATTCCGGTGGTAATCCAGCGGTCGGCGGCGGCACTGTTGCGGCCCACAACAAATACATATTTTCCACGGCTGCCCGACATGATGATATCTTTTGGAATAACAATGGTGCTGTCTTTTTCAGCCGTAATAATATCGGCTTTCACAAACATTCCCGGGCGCAGTTTCAGCTCCGGATTATCAATGTCAATTTTGCCGGTAAATGTTCTGGTTTCGGTACTAATTGCCGGCGAAAGCTGGGTAATGGTTCCTTTCAGGGTGTCTTCCGGAAGGGTATAATTGGTTATCAGCACGTTTTGTCCAACTTCAAGTTCGGTAATGCTTTTCTCGGGAAGGTTAATTTCCATGAACATATCGCTGTAGCTCATCAGGGTAAACATAGGCGAGCCTGATGCCACCTCAGTTCCGCGGGTGTAGTGGGGCAATTCAACAATAACTCCCGTGAATGGTGCTTTAATATTCATTTTGGCCAGTTGGAGCTGGGCATTTTCGTAGTTGTATTGGGCGTTGGTTTTCGATACCTCCGAATTGCGCAGTTCATATAAAGTAACTCCGCCTTTTTCATACAACGATTTTTGTTTTTCGTATTCCTGCTGCGAAATTTCGAGGTTCAGTTTAACGGCTTCTATTGCTATGCTGTTTTCGTATTCTTCATCTTCCAGGCGTATGATGGTCTGCCCTTTCTGCACCCTGTCGCCCAGCTTAAAAGGCCTGCCGGTTGCAGGGTTGGTTTGCAGGTAATATTCTCCTGTCAATTCAGAATTAACCGTCACCTGCGATGTTGCATTTACGGTACCGGTTGTGGTAACAAACTGCTGAATACTCTGGGGTTTAACATCTTCTACTGAGACAGGCACAGCTAATTCGGTACTTTCAGACTGCCCCTGGTTGTTACAAGAGGCAAACACTGCAACAATTGCAATTAATGTAAGGATTTTTATTCTTTTCATCGTTTTATAATTTTTTCTGAGTTTAATTGTCTTGGTTTTCTTCTATATAAAGTTCTGATGGGAGAATCGGCTCATTGTTTTCAAAATCGTATAAACTCTGGATTTTCAGGTTTAACAGTTCAATTTTATAGTTGATAAGTGCCTGGTTGTATGATATTTTGGCTCCTGAGAGCTGGTTCTGGAAAAGGCTGAGATCCATACCTGTAAGGTCGCCGTTTTCGTATCTTTCAAGATTGATCTCGTAGGTAAGCTGTGCATTGGTTTGGTTTTGCCTTGCAATTTCAATTTGTGTTAACTGGTTTTGCAGGTTACGGTAAGTTTGGCGAATACCAATAATGATTTGGTTCCGTTCATCGGAAAGGTTTAACTTTTGCGATTCAACAACAGCTTCCTGCGCGGCAATACGGGCTTTCTTTTCGCCCCAGTCGAAGAGCGGGATACTGAAACTTACGTCTACCGACGGGCTGTTTGTGGGAGCATCGAAGATTTTATCGAGGCTCGGATTGTCGCCCGAAATACCCAGTCGGAGGTTCACATCACCCCTGAACTCGTTCATTGATTTTGTGCGGATGAGTTCGAACTGGCTCGACTGGATGTCGATTTCGCGCTGGCGCAGTTCCATGCGCGATTCAAGCCCTGTTTCTATGGCTTTTTCCAAGTCAACCGGGATCGGGTTAACGGCTACATCGGCCAGAATGGAAAAGTCTTCGTACAAATCCATTCCGAGATAAAGTTTTAACTGGTCTTTGGCATTTTCGAAAGAAACTTCGGAGTTTTGAACGGTAGATCTTGCTGTGGCCAGGTTCAGTTCTGCCTGGTACAACTCTTCCCGGGCAGCAAGTCCGGCTTCCACTTTATTTGTAATTATATCGTAACTTTTCTGGGTGTTTTCCAGCTCGTCTTTTGCCACGTTCAGGTTCATCTGCGCCATGTAAACGTTGTAAAAGAATTCGGTTACATTCCGTTCGAGGTTAAGGCGCTGCATGGCGTAGCTGATGTTGGCGTTTTCAAAATTTAACTCCAGCTCTTTCAGTTCCAGTTTTTGCCTGTTGTAGGTAAACAGGGGCTGGTTTAAATTGAGGTACAGGTTATTGTAAAATACTTTGCTCTCGAGGTCGCTGGCATCTGAATAGCTGCTTGCCCAGCCGAATTCGTTGGTTAACGAAATGGTTCCATCGGTAACCAGGATTGGTTGTTCAACCCTGAAAAGTGCATTGGTTTCAAAATTTTCGTTGGTGTACCATTCGGAAACACGGTTGTCGAATCGGCGGTTTCGGCTGTACATTACAGGCGAAACATCGAGCGAAAACTGTGATTTTAACGCGGCTCTTTGCGCTTCGAGGCTTTTTTGGTAACGCTCCAGGTTAAGCAGCGATCGTTTCAAATCGGGGCTTCCCGTTTCGGCATAATCAATTGCTTTTTCAAGTGTGAGTACTTCCTGTGCGGTAGTTCCCGAAATGATAAAAAACATCATTAAAGCCAGCAGGATTGTTTTTTGTATTTGTTTCATTGTTGTTAAAGGCTTCATATTTTTTGATTAAATGTTTTACAATTTTGTTAATCTCACTGCATCGGCAAAAATAATACGCATTTGCGATTCGTTGGAAAGCTCGATAAGCGCTGTATCGGGTGAGAAATAGTACGAACCCAGGTTGTTCCATCCCTCATCGGCACTTTGAATACTTAATGATTGCTCTTCGGCTCCGTCGTCGCTGTGGATGATAAAATGGTACTCACCTTTTTCATCATCACCCCTGCGCCTCATTCTTCTCGATTTGTACAGGTAGTAATGCACATCGTAATATCCTGGTTCGGTAATGGGCACATGCCAGCGGGCTTTCAACGAACCGTCGCCGGCTTTAATGTAGTAGCCCGAGCGCACATATTCACCGTAAAACTCGGAGTTGGTTACTGCTGTCCAGTTCGATGGCGGCCGCCAGTAATTCATCCCTGAATATTTTCTTTTGTCGGTTAACTCATCTTTCAGCAGCCATTTTTCGAGCAGGCTGATATCTTCGGTGGTCATTATTTCAAATTCGGGATCTTCGTTGTCCACAATTATTTCGCCCGGCTGTTCTTTTGTTACAGGTTCGTCCACTACTCTTTCGCCTTCAAAGGCAACTGCTCTCGGGTCTTCTTCAATACCTTCCATGCCGTCCATAATAAGCTGCGGAATATTTTGCGAGGTGAGTGTATTTATCATGTACATTCTCGGCTCGGCATCGAGCATGTACGAAATTTCTTTGGTTTGATGAGGTTCAAGGTAAACCAGTTTGTTAATCATGTCGTCACCTCCTCCGGGGCCTCTTCCTGGGCCACCACGGTCACCCAGCCGGAACGAAATTTTTACAATTCCTTCAATATCAGAAAAATTCGTAATTTTCAGCGAAACTTTGGTTTTCATCATTTCGTCTGATTTTACTTTTACAGCTTCAATATTTGAAAAGAGAAAACCGGGCAGCGATTTGGCCTTGAACCAGTCGTCCATCAGGGGTAAAAGCTGAACGTCAAATTTCTGCCTGATGCGTTCGTCGAACTGCTCAAATGGAATATTTTTAAAGCGGTTCTCGGTTAATTCCTGGCGCAGGAATTTTTCAAACTCTTCCTGGCCGGCGCGCCACTCAACCATTGAAAAAAGGACTTCCCCTTTTAGTTTGATTACATTATCGACAATTCTCTTTTGATTAGGATCGGCGATAATTTCTTCGAATGTGCTGTCCTGTAGGGCGATATTGGCCAGTTCATCATCGCTCATCCCCTGCATGTCGCGCATCCAGCCCCTGCGTAAATCCATCGACTGGCTTTTCAGGTAGGCTTCAAAAATGCGGTTTATTATGGGGTACTGGTCAGACTGGATGTTGTTCTGGAAATTATAAAACAAGGGGAAAATGAAATAGGGATTGGGGTATTCCACAACGGTAAACCCGCCGCGTCCACCCTGGAAATCGGTGGCCATTTCTTCGCTGAAAATCCGTGCAAAATCGTAAAACAACCTGATTTGCATGTCTTTTTCAGTCATATTGTTATTTCCCCTGCGGCCCCAGCGCTCCATCCGTTTTTTCATTCCTTCAAAATCGGCTTCCCTGATGGAGTATCCTTTTTCGGGAATGAGAATTTGTTCGGGCTGTACCAGTTCATGCCTCGAGGCCCAAACGCGCTCGTATGTTTTGAACTGTGCCGGTACTTCAACCAAAAACAGCCGCTCAAAAGCGTAATCGAGGTTATAAGTTATTTCAAAATCTGATAACCGTTCATTGATTAACTGCGGGATAGTATCTTTAATTTCAGAAAATGATCCAGTGAAATAATCGTGGCCCTTGATATGCCAGATACCAAACTCGATACTGTCTTGCTCAATTTTTTTCTCTACATAGTTTCCAATGGCCAGCGATATTTGGGTTAAGGGCAGATTGCTTTCGAATTTGAAATGCCCCGGTGCCACTTCGGTGATATTTCCCTGGGAAATTGCTTTCAGTGCCGGATCTGTTTTTACCTCCAGGTTGAAATCAATAAATTCGGGATGGTTCCAGCCTACATTTTCTGAGCTGTAAGTAACTCCGGTTTTGGGGTACCAGCTTGTTTCCGAAGTGAGTAAAACATATTGCGGGGTGAGAAATGCGTAACGTTTTTCTACGTTCAGCACAAATTTTCCGAATTTCTCCTGCCGGGTTTTTTCGTCGATGTCGAGGTAGGTCATGTCCTCGTTGATCGTTCCGGCATATTCAATTTCCAGGATTCCCTCTTCGCCCGGCGGAATACTGATATTTTGCGATGAAATTAGTAAGTGGTACTCGCGGGTGAAAGGAATTTCGGAGCCGTTCCATTTCAGGCTGTTGATTTCAAGCCCGTTGTTCAGGCTGATTATAAGTTTGTTAATATCATTTGAAGTTTCGTTTTTCAGGGTCATTTTCGAAACGGCCTCAATAGTATTCCCTTTATGTTCAAGCGAAATGGAATGACTTGTGGTGGAAGGCAGGGGTTCGTTAACATACTTGTTGTTCAGCTCCACAAGGTTGTTGCGCAGTTTTTCGGTCGATTTAAATTCGTTAATGTGATTGTAGCCCAGGTAACCCCCGGCAGCAAAAAACAGAATACCGAAAAGGAGTGAAAAAACAGTCATAGATTCTGACTGTGGCAGCCGTTTCAGCAGGTAAATGGTCAGAAAAATAAACCCGAGCCCCAATGAAAGGTAGATGCCACGGTGGGCTATTATTTTATCGAGGTTGCCAAATCCCACGATGTCGGAACTCAACATGGGGATGTTGAAAGCCATGTAATCGAACAGGTAATAATATTTTGCTTCAAGCAGAAACAGTGTGATTCCAATGTATCCTAAAATAATTACAAATGTGATGGCCTGGTTGCGGATTACACTCATGAGCAGGAACGAAAGTCCCATTATAAAAATGAGTGTTGGAACACTTATGAGTACGAGGTAGTAGGCGTAAGCTTCCCAGTTTATGGGCGTGGATTGCGAAAGTGCATTAAATATTAATGCCATAATAACCACGGCAATATTCAACACCAAAAATACCTGCAGGTTTCCCCATGTTTTCCCGATTACATATTCGCCGTTGGTCATCGAGCGCATGTAAATTACCTCGGTGGTATCGAGTTTTTTGTCGCGCTTTAAAAAGTCGGAGGCCAGGAAAACTGCAATAATTGCCTGTGCCACGTTAAGGATGAGCAGGTTGAAGTAGGGAATAGCTGCCGGAATACTCCGGATTGCCCAGCCCTGTTCCCCGCCGCCTTCAATAATCATCCCGAAATTCAGGCCGAAAAGAACCAGAAGCGACAGCACGCTGAAAATGCGGAAGAACCAGCTACGCAGCAATGTTTTCCGTTCGTATTTGGCAATGGATAATATATTATGAAATGAAATCATTTTTTGCCGCTTTAATTATTATGAATTTGACCATTGATTGAGTTTATTTTCCATGAAATGAACATAGGCATGTTCAAGGTTGGGGGCTATTTGCTTGCCGTAATATCCGTTTATTTCGGGCGAAACAACTTGTATTTCCCAGCCACCTTCGGTAGGTATTGTTGAAATAACCGGGTATTTTTCGTTAATCTCCAGGTATTCTTTTTCAGTAGCTTTAATGAGCCAGACATTGCCTTCGGCTTTTTTAACCAGCTCCTCGGGCGAACCGTTAAAAGCCAGTTGCCCCTGGTTGAGCAGTGCCATGTTGTCGCAAGTACTCGAAATATCGCCAACAATATGTGTGGAGAGGATGATGATTATATCACGTGTGCTAAGGGTTGAAAGCAGGTTACGGAAACGGATGCGTTCCTCGGGGTCGAGGCCGGTGGTGGGTTCGTCAACAATAATAATTTTGGGATCGTTGATGAGTGCCTGTGCAATTCCCAGCCTCCTTTTCATACCGCCCGACAGTTTGTTGGCATTGCGGTCGCGGGCTTCAAAAAGGCCAACTTCCTCGAGCATCTGGTCAACTGCCGTGCGACGGGCCGATGCATTTTTCATGCCGGCGAGGCGTGCTGCATAATCCAGAAATTCGTAGGTTTTCAGTTTTGAAAAGAAGCTGAAATCTTGTGGCAGGTAACCCAGCATGGCCCTTATTTCGCGTCGGTTTTTTGCAATGTCGAGTTCATTCACGGAAACTTTCCCTTTTGTTGGTTTCATTAACGTAACAAGAATCCGCATCAGTGTCGATTTTCCTGCCCCGTTGGGCCCCAGCAAACCAAACATGCCGTTGGGAATTTCCAGATTCAGGTTTTTTATGGCATAATTCCCGTTTTTATAAACCTTGCTCAGTCCTTCAATTTTAATATGCACGGTAGTATTCTTCTTATTTTCGAATTAAACAATGTTTTGGACTTTGACCACTGTAAATAGTTTAATAAACCTGCCCATTAATTTTTTTTCATGTTTTGCAGAAAGGCAACTGGTAAAAGTTTATGGGTATAACATGGGAGTGAATAATTACTTTTCAAAACACTATTGTCCGGTAAAAAATATAGGTGATGGGCTAAAGTCCCCATCATAGCTGGCTTTTCACTTGTGGATAAACAATCTCAAATTTCAGACGAATTTAACTAAACCGACTGTGAACTGCTGGTTTGACATTTGGAAAGGGAATATTGCCAGGTAACAGATTTCAACCTGCTTTAATGCTGAAATCATTATTGTTAAATAAGTTTAACCCCTGGAACATTGGTATGCCGGAGGTTATAGCAAATGCAACAAAAAGGAAAATTTCAAGTCAACGGAAAATGGTGGTTTTTTTAAAGTTTTTTGACATTTATTCTCAGGTATTCCACATGTAAACTTATTTCTTCGAAAATTATTATTGACATTTAAAATTATAAAAATTACATTATTATGCTTTTATCAAAAAAACTGTACAGTTTAATTTTAATTTTTACAATGGCTGCATCGGTTGCTTTTGCACAGGTGCCGCAACAAATGCCCCAGCAGCAGGAAATTGATGTTTCGGATGGAGAAATTAACCAGTTTGCATCAGTTTTTGTGGAGCTCCAGTCGATGAACCAGGGAGTTCAGCAGGAAATGATGAGTGCTGTGGAAGAAGAAGGAATTGAAGTTCAGCGTTTTAATCAAATAATGCAGGCGCAGCAGGATCCTAACCGGGAAGTGGATGCCAACGAAGAAGAACTGCAGAATTTTGCCAAAGCCAGCCAGGCGGTTGAGCAGATTCAGGCAAAAGTGCAGAAAGAGATGGAAAAAGTGATTACAAAAAATGACTTAACGGTACAACGCTATCAGCAAATTATGATGGCTGTTCGTACCGACACTGAACTGCAGCAAAGGCTTCAGCAAAAAATCCAGCAAGGCCAGGAATAGGAGTAACTGTGTTTAACAGCCAGCTCTAAAAGGCACACAACTTCTGTTATCAAACAGGGTTGTGTGCTTTTTTTTGCCCGTTCGCTGTTTAATAACCCAATCCCACCGTTTAATAAGTTTCCCTTTTTTATTTCAGATTTTCCCACCAACTTTGGATAAACCAATTTTCAAGGGGTATGAAAAAATATCTCACATTCTCAATTTTTTACCTTTCTTTTTACAGGATTATTTACTGGTTAAGGTAGAAGAAAATGTAGCTGAAAGACCAGATGTCCGGCCGGTTCAAATGAAAGATTTTAAAGACAGATATTTATAAAACACAAACGGAAACAAAAATTAGTCAAAAAAGGAATGGAAAAGATATTGGATATTTTGCAAGGACAATTGAAATAAACGAAAAAAATCAAGTCCTGTTGAAATACAATTCAATTGAAATAGATTCCTTGCGATATCCGGTAAGGGCGGCTGATAATAAAACCTATCACCTTGAATACAACAAAAAAAAATATTCCACTTGTATCAAAAAAAGTTGCAGGAATAAATAGTTTCACAATTTCAGGAACGATAGAACACCCTGATTCAAGAAAAGTTACGTTGTATTTATTAAGAAGGCCTTACGGAACGACATTTCATCAGGAAGTTGTTTTTCGGTTACAACTCAGCAGTAATTAAGGTTCGGTTAATTGATTTTAAAATTCTTTTACTTTTTGATTTGTCCTCAAATAATCTTCAGCTGTCATTTGCTTTTT